>JAUNRD010000479.1 GCA_030535815.1 Clostridia bacterium | reverse complement strand
AAGTGCCAACGGGCAAAAAAGAGACATTACAATGATTTTACTGAGCGATGTGAGATCTGCCGGAACGGTGCTTTATGATAGCGAGCAAAACAGTGCTGAAATTAAGAAAATTACAGATGCTCTTATAAAGGATATAAAGGAAACACCTTACGAAGAAATGGACGGAATATATAGGCGCGATAATGTTAATCCTACGACTATACGTTTTACATTTTATGTAGACGGCAAGTTTGATGATCCTGAAGCAAGCGGGAACAGAGCAAAAAATGAAATTGCTTACGGTATATCGCCAAATTATAAAAATACACGGGCGGTTTTAGAGGAGCTTGGCTTCTACGATAAAATATACTCATATGAAGATGTGGCGGAAATAGGAGTAAATATTCATGAACTTCAATACAGCGAACCCTATAGTACATCGGAGGAAAGAGTAGCTGCTTATGTTACCAGCGAATACAGGAACGATACAAGCTTTATGTATAAAATTAGTGAGCAGGATGAAATAAAAGATATTTATTCGTATCTTGATAAGGATATTGTATTAAGTGCTGATGATGAAATGCCCGGCTGGTCAGCAGAGGTGTTTATCATTATGAAAAGCGGATATATGTTTAATTATGAATTAAGCTGTCACGAAAAATACTGGCCCGCAGCGATAAGAAATCTTATATCCGAGTAATAAAAATAATGCCTCCCGCATATAGTGTACTATCACTAATGTGGGAGGTATTTTGATGTCAAACGAAAATAACAGCGTAACGCTTAAGGGAACTATTATAGAAGAACCTTCCTTAAGTCACAAGGTGTACGGAGAAGGGTTTTACAATACAATAATTGCGGTACCAAGATTATCCGGTTCCTGCGATTTACTTCCGGTAACAGTATCGGAAAGGCTTCTTCCCGAATATCATAATGTTATGGGAAAGAGCTATTACATAACGGGGCAGTTCCGCTCATATAATAATTACTCTGATGAGGGAAGCAAATTAAAGCTTACTGTGTTTGCCAAAACCTTCGAGGAAACCGATGAAGATGATTCGGATGAACCTAACGACATTTTTCTTGACGGATATTTATGTAAGGCTCCTACCTTTCGTGAAACGCCCTTCGGACGGGAAATTGCCGATATGCTTTTAGCTGTAAACAGAGCCTACGGAAAGTCCGACTATATTCCGATTATTGCCTGGAGCAGAAATGCCAGGTTCTGCTCAAATCTTCCCGTGGGAACACATCTTAAAATTTACGGAAGAATCCAGTCAAGGGAATATCAGAAAAAAATTGAAGAAGAGTTCATTACCAAAACCGCCTATGAGGTGTCTGTTTCAAAACTTGAAGTGGTAGAAGATTAAAAAAGAGGGCTTTTAACAGCCCTCTTTTTTTATATCTCCTTTTTATGACGGAGGAAGCTGCTCAGGTGTTGTGCCGATTTTGGGCGTTGCAGTTCCTTCGTTGGTATAATCTTTGCCGCGCGCTATTTTATTAAGGGGCGGAGTTCTTCTTCCGTTTTTTTCATTCTTTTTCTTTTTAGCCATATAAATTCTCCTTTCTTTTTTAGTATGCTTTGAAAGCCCGTTTTTATCCCGTATAAATTTATAAATAATGGAAAAGATAGGGTAAAGGAATGATTTTTATGCTTAAAAAGCTTTTTACATTTACACCGCCAAAGGAAGAATATAATTTTGAAATAAAAAAATCCCTGCCTGATGTAAAAACGGAAAAAGATACAAAGGTTTCCCTGTATCTTTTTCAGAATAAGGACTATCTTGACGAGGTTTTTAATAGAAAAACCTCCTATGATATAAAG
>JAUNRD010000478.1 GCA_030535815.1 Clostridia bacterium | reverse complement strand
TTGGCTACGGTGAAAATCATCGTGGCGCAGTAAAAGAGGTATTAGTAGGTGAAAATAAGTGGATTTTATGGGATGATTGGTATGCAGCAATAAAAGCACAACAAAATGGAGTAGCAACAATGCAACAAAAGGAGTGGTTAAATAATGGACACTGGAAAGATGAATAACTATAAATTTTTTGATGGATATGATTATGGTACTGAGGTGATTCTTGAGTCAGACTTACAAAAACTGCAAGTTCTTCATATTTGGGATGGCTTTTTTTGGGATATATTTGGGTCGCCGACATATGATAAAGAATGGAAGGGGTTTACGGGAGATTTTAATCAATTTGAAGGTGCATTCGGAGATGATGAAGAGGATGTTATAACGGATTTGCAGGAATACATTGATGATATGAAACAATATGAAACAAAGCAGTTTAAATTTAAAGAAACGAAAGAGGTTTACAATTTGCTTTGTTCCTGGCTTAAAGAGGCTTATGAAAAAGGTTGCAAATCAATTACAGTAAAAATTAATTAGCTGAATAGAGATATAATTGATTTTAATGACAAAAAGGACGCAGGATGCGTCCTTTTTTGTTTGGCGATTATTATACCCAAATTGTCAGAAATCCGTATGATGCAAAGGCCTCATCAAGGGTAAGGAATATGACGGCAACGGAAAGGATATTTGCAAGAGCCGGAGCAAATGCGGAGGATATATCGGTTGCGGTGAGCCGTACAACGGGATTGCAGTATGACGGAGAAAAGGAAGTAGAAGCATACGAATACGGCTTAGAGCAGCGAAAGAAGGGCAACGGACAGGACTTAGACCTCTTAATCGAAGCCTCCGACTATCTTGACAGCATCGGCGAAAGTGGTATAATGAATACAGAATATGGCGTAGGAGAATTGGCTAATCCCTATTCTTCCGACTTAATACCAACTGAAATAAATGGCTACATTGCAAAATTGACGGATTATGGAAGCTGTATCAAAGTAGATAAGGTGTTGGATTTTTCTGATATAAGTTTAATGTCGAGACAAACTGGAACAGAATTCGCATCGGTTACAATAGGCGACAAGCATTATCTTATAAAAGGTGACGATAAGGGAACGCCTATCTCAGCTGAAATGCTCGAATAGATGAGAAAGTATGGAGGAACCTTGAATTGCCATTCTCATCCTTATGTTGGAGACTTGAAAGTATCAAAGTCAGATTTAAGATTGGCAAAGGAAATGTATTGGCAGAATGAATTTTATGTAATTTCGCCTGACGGAAAGTATGCGGTATATAATAAATATGGCATAATTGAAGTACGGACAGTGTCAAAAGTAGTTGAAGATGAAGATTTGGCATTTTATGAAGAACTTTTTAAGGAGTGAGAGTATGTTGAATGAATGGGCAGCTGTAGTTAAAGGCATAAGGAAAATAGCAGATGTATTTGGCTTTGATTATGTGAAAGCACATAGAGATTCTGCAATATGCAGAAGTATATATGATGGATATCTTACTATGTCTTATTTGTTTCAAGACAGCGACGACAGACCTGATTTAAAACCTGACCATCTCGGCTGGACAGTATATGCGACAGCTAAGGTAAATTTAGAGACAGGAGAAGCGACTTTGACTGACTATGTATTGCCTGACGGAACGTGGGTAAAAGATGGTAAAGTTATGGGAAACACCAAGAAAGAAAAGTAATTCCATTAGCGCCCAAGGACGCATTTCGCGTCCTTGGGTGCTTTTTTGCGGAACTCCTGAAATCGCCGAACCCTACAGAGATTCTTCCTCAGGCATCAGCCTTCGTCAGAATGACATCG
>JAUNRD010000477.1 GCA_030535815.1 Clostridia bacterium | reverse complement strand
AAAACCGCGACGAAAAAATTCTTCCCGCATCCTTCGGAAGCCACGAGGCGTATAATCTTCCCGACGGAATTGAAAACTATGAAATCGTATTTCCCGAGGATGATTTCCTTATGCATCAGGTTATGGACGGAAGACTTGTCAACGGCGAAACTAAAAAGATAGAGCTTACAAACAGAACACTTCCTCTTACACGAGGAGTTTTCGGAACAGATTCCTATGTAATTAAAGACCATAAGTCAAGAAGCGTTACCTTAAGAAGAAAGGATGGGGGCAGAGAAATAAAAATAGATTTTCCCGGAATTGACTATCTTGTTCTCTGGCATAAGGAAGATGCGGACTATGTGTGCATAGAGCCCTGGTGCAGCTTTATCGACCGTACCGACTCAGACGGAGATATCACAAAGCGTGAAGGAATCATCCTTGTTGAGCCCGGAAAAACCGTTGAAAAGACTCATACGATAACATTCTGAATATAATTTAGCAGAGCGAAAAGCCTCTTTCGCTCTGCAACTTTATTTTTATGCAGAAAAAATAAACAAAAATGTAAGTTTATGCATAAAGAAATTGTTAAAATGCATAAATATTAAAAATAATACAAAAAAACCTTGATTTTTCCTATAGCTGATGCTATAATTATGCAAAATGATAAAATGCGGTGATATTTATGTGCAACAAGAAAACTAAAATATTCATAGACGGCTCTGCGGGAACAACGGGCCTTCGTATATATGAAAGACTCGGGGCGATGGAGGATATAGAATTAATCCGTTTGCCCGAGGAGGAAAGAAAAAGCCCCGAAGCGAGAAAAAGGGCTATTAATGAAAGCGATGTAACTTTCCTGTGTCTGCCCGACGATGCGGCAAGGGAGTCTGTTTCCTTGGCTGGGGATGATGTTATTATAATTGATACATCAACGGCACACAGAACAGAAAGTGATTTCGCTTACGGCTTTCCCGAACTTTCAGAAGCTCACCGTGAAAAGATTAAAAACTCCAAAAGAATAGCGGTTCCGGGCTGCCACGCAGGCGGATTTATCGCACTTTTGTATCCCTTGATAGAAAATGGCTTTTTATCGCCCGATGCGCATATTTCCTGTCATTCCTTAACGGGATATTCCGGCGGCGGAAAGAAAATGATTGCGGAGTATGAAGCGGGAGAAAATCCTTATCTTAAAGGTCCGAGACAGTACGGTCTTTCGCAGAATCACAAGCACCTTAAGGAAATGGTTAAAATAACAGGACTTTCCGGTGCTCCGGTGTTTTGTCCGATAGTTGCTGACTTTTACAGCGGTATGGAAGTGACGGTTCCGCTTTTTGCAAGCGATTTATTAAAGGGCGGAATAGAGGATATCAAAAATCTTTACAAAGAAAAGTACAATTCTGACATTGTGAAATATGTTGAGGACGAAGAAGAAGGCTTCTTGTCCTCGGTTAAATATTCCGGCAAGGACTTTATGAGAATTTCCGTTTACGGAAACGAGGAGCGGATAATCCTTGTTGCAAGATATGACAATTTAGGCAAAGGCGCATCCGGCGCGGCAATCCAGTGTATGAACATCGCCCTCGGAAAAGAGGAAAAATGCTCACTTGAGTTATAAGGAGAAGAAAAAATGAGTGAAATTAAATTAATCGAAGGCAGCGTTTGCGCGGCAAAAGGCTTTAAGGCATCAGGCATTCACTGCGGAATAAGAAAAAATAAAGTAAAAAAAGACCTTGCGTTAATCGTAAGCGAAAAGAGAGCAACCGCTGCTGCTGTTTATACAACAAATCTTGTAAAAGGTGCACCTTTGACAGTAACAAAAAAGCATTTG
>JAUNRD010000476.1 GCA_030535815.1 Clostridia bacterium | reverse complement strand
GGTAAACCTCATTCTGTCTTCATCGTCAAGGTTTTTACCCGTCTGTATGCAAAGAAGAACATCCTGATATTTTGCATCCTCTTTCTTTATATAATGCACGTCGTTTGTGGCAACAATCGGGGTATCAGTCTCCCTTGCAAGGGAAATAAGCATAGGATTTACCTCTCGCTGCTCCGCAATGCCGTGATCCTGTATTTCTATATATACGTTGTCTTCGCCGAATATATCCTTATATTCAAGCAAACGCTCCTTTGCCTTGTCTTTTTCCCCTTCAAGGAGAAGATAAGGCACATCGCCTTTAAGGCAGGCTGTAAGGCATATTAAGCCCTCAGAATGCTCGCGCAGAATTTTCATATCAATTCTTGGCTTGTAATAAAAGCCTTCCGTAAAGCCGACAGAGGATAAATACATTAAATTTTTATAGCCCGTCTGATTTTTTGCAAGAAGCACTAAATGCCCGTACTTATTATCAATTCCGCTTTCCTTGTCGAAGCGGCTTCTTCTTGCCGTATAAACCTCGCATCCTATTACGGGGTGTATTCCTCTGTCCTTTGCCGCCTGATAAAAATCGATTACGCCGTACATTGCACCGTGGTCGGTGATTGCAATGTGCTTCATACCAAGCTCGACCGCCCGGTCAAGAAGCTTTTCTATGCGGCAGGCACCGTCGAGCAAGCTGTATTCAGTATGTAAATGTAAGTGTGTATAACTCATTCAAGCTCCCTCGCAATCTCTGATATTTTTTTAAGTCTGTGATTTACCCCCGACCTTGAAAGTCCCGAAAGCGATGCAAGCTTTGCAAGGCTTTCGTCCGGATTTGCAAGTCTTAAAAGAGCAATTTCCTGCAAATTATCCGGCAGTGCATCAAGTCCCACCGTATACATTATATTTTCAATATCTTCAATTATCTTGTTTGCCGCCTCGGTGGTTTTACCGATGTTGGCAATTTCAAAATTATTTATTCTGTTAAGCTCGTTTTTCTGTTCCTTTTCAATTTTTATATTTGCAAGGGACATCATACACTTATGGGCGTTTATTATATTGAGTATATTTTCAATACTGTCATAATTCTTAAGATACATTACAATATATTTGTCCCGCCTTACCCTTTTGGGAATTTCTCCGAATGCATCAAGCATAGAAGAAAGCTCATCAAGTGCCCGTTCTCTTTTGGAAACAAACTCAAGATGATAGGTTTTCTCCGGATCAATCATAAAGCCACCGCCAAGATATGCTCCCATTATAAAAAACCTTTGTTCATCGGGATTAAGAAAGGCAGTAATATCATTTTCGATATAGCCTTCTTCAAGGCTGTTTTTTAATGACAACCCTTTAAGGATTGTTTCCGCACAGTAGCCATCATAGCTAAGAGCATAGCTTCTTCCAACCGTTCCCGAGGAGCTTTTTACAATTTCGCCGTCATTTATTGAAAAAAGCTTTTTACAAAGAAAGGATATTTTCTTTCCCATATCTTCACTATCAACGGAAAATTTAACACTTCCCTCTTCAACGCTTAAAGAGAAAGCGGAAATGCCCGCAACAAAAGCAAGGCTGCAGTTTTTATTTCTGCAGTCTGTCTTTAATATTTCTTCTTTAATCTTTGAGGAAAAAGACATAACCGTTCACCTTTAACCTTACTTATCAATATCTCTGTGTGTTGTAATAACATTATTTCCCTTACCTTTAAGGTATGATGCAAGATGGTAGGCCACCGCAACACTCCTGTGCTTTCCGCCTGTACATCCGATTGCTATAACCAGATTGTTATTGCATTCTTCAATATATCTTGTTATTAGAAAATCCATCATATCAGAAA
>JAUNRD010000475.1 GCA_030535815.1 Clostridia bacterium | reverse complement strand
TGCTTCTTTTGCAAAAACGTCGGATTTATGACGTGAATCATAACCGATTACAACAGAAGGATTTTCCGCACCTGATTCTTTTATATATAATGCAAGAGCTTTTGTTGCACGGCGTACGACATAAACATTCATTCTGTTTGTTCCTGCTGCGATAACGCCTCTTAAGCCTGCAGTGCCGAATGCAAGTTCTGCTCCGAAGCGCTCTTTTATTTCGTTTTCATCATCTTTAATCGCTAATAATTCTGCTTTTAATTCGGGAAGAAGATTTTCGTTATTAATCCATTCTGCATATTTTTCCATATAACTCATTACCATCAGTCCTTTCTATAAATTTATTATATCACAAAACTACTTTTTCGTAAAGAGCATATTTTAATATATTATGTCAAAAAAGAGACAACGAATTTTCGTTGTCTCTTAATAAAATGAAATTATTCTTCGGTTGCTATTTCAGGCATATTTTCAGCCATTGTAGCGGTATTTTCTTCCTTGTATTCTGTGGGCTCGTCGTTAGCTTCTTCAGCAACCGGAGCTTCAACAGCGATTTCTTCCTCAGGAAGAAGAGCTCTTATTGAAAGAGCAATCTTGGGAGTAGGTGTTGCATCCCAGTTTATGTCGATGATTTTTGCATCGACTTTCTGTCCCTTAGAAAGCTCATCGGAAGGCTTAGCGATTCTCTTATTAGCAATCTGAGAAATGTGGATAAGACCTTCAACTCCGGGGATAAGCTCTGCAAATGCACCGAAAGCTGTTACATTTGTAATTGTTACATTAACAACGTTGCCAACTTCAAACTTGCTCTTTGCAATTACCCAGGGGTTTTCTTCGTCCTTCTTGTAGCCAAGAGATACCTTGGACTTGCCGTTTTCGTCGGTATCAATCTTAAGAATGCGAACTGTAATTTCGTCGCCAACCTTGATAACCTCGGAAGGATGCTTGATTTTCGCCCAGGAAAGCTGAGAAACGTGCACAAGACCTTCAACGCCACCGATATCAACAAATGCACCGAAATCAGTAAGTGTCTTAACAACGCCCTTGTATTCCTTGCCTACTGTAGCATCAGCCCAGAAAGCTTCAGCCTTCTTAGCTTTTTCGGCAAGAAGAACCTGCTTGATGGAACCAAGAATCTTCTTGGAGCGTCTGTCAAACTTTATAATCTTTACAGGAACCTGTTTTGTAGCATCAACAAGTACAGAAAGATCGCTTAAATATCTGTCGTTTGCCTGAGATCCGGGAACAAATACTTTGATTCCTTCGCAAAGAACGATAACGCCGCCTTTTACTGCTTCAATTACTATACCTGAAAGAATTGTGCCATTTTCCATAGCTTCTTCAAGAACAGCATACTTTTTCTCGTTATCAAGTTTTTTCTTGGAAAGAAGTACAGTGCCTTCAACATCGTTTACACGAATTACGAAAACATCGATTTCTTCGCCTACTTTTACAACATCTTCGGGTGTAAGTGTGGGATCATCTGTCAATTCACTTGCAGGAATTATACCGTCTGACTTATAGTTAAGGTTTACGATAACTTCTGTAGGATGAATCGCAACTACTGTGCCTTTAACCTTTTCACCTGTATGTAAGGTAACGAGAGCGTTATCAAGCGCTGCCGCCCAGTTTTCCTCCTCATTTATATTCTGTGTTACTTTTGTGTTTTCTTCCATTGTATGAAGAACCTCCTTTATTATCCAGTCCGGTGTTGAAGCACCGGCTGTTACACCAATTCGTTTGCAGAGATACTCCTCTGCATTTGGCAGATCAGATGCACCTTCAACATGAAACACTTTGTCGCATGCTGTTTTTGCAATCTCTACCAG
>JAUNRD010000067.1:2890-8027 GCA_030535815.1 Clostridia bacterium | reverse complement strand
CTGTCTCCTGGGGAGGATTTGTAACAAGGAAATCATAATCGTCACGAAGATTTTCGGGCCAGTCAACAAGATTCCATTTATCCTTAACTCCGCATAATAACCCATTTTCGCCCACAAACTGTCTGAAATGCTCTAAAATTCCGTCCATCACGGGTATAAGCTCTCTTACGGTTTTATCATCACCCGTATACTTATAATAGTTATACACAGCATGAGGATATAAAAGCGAATAGTCCGCAATTTCCTGCATTGTTGAAGCAGGGGCTATTGCCATCATTCCCTTGCAAATTTTTTGTGAATAAGCAAATTCCATAAGGGCTTTTTTATAAAGATTACTATCACCCGTAAGATACATATGAGCAAGCCCCGTTACCACGAAGTCCCCAAGATACTGTCCCTTTTCTCTTGAGGGGCAGTCAAGATATGCTTCCTGAACACCTATTTTTAGTGCCTGTGCACAAATTTTCCAGATATCTTCTATAAGAGGCTCTGAGCACTTAACGGAATATGCCTCATCGCTGAAGGGATAGTGGCGCACAAACATATCGATGTCCGTAATTTCAGCCGCATCTCCCTCTGATATTATTTCGGCATAGCGGAATGCCTTATAGTCATAAAACAGTGCTTCATCAACACCGCCTGACAGCGTCAGCGCTTCCTCATAGCGACAGTTGCAACGCATAAGATGTCTTACCTTGTTTTCCTCAAGAAGCTCTTCTCCGCAGCGGACAATAACCCTCTCTCCCTTTTTACCTTTTACCTTGAAGTGTATCTGACCTGTATATTCCTTTCCCATATCTATGAAAAAGTGGCCCGGTTTCAGTTCTTTAATAACTGCCGGCTTTAATGTATAAGTCTGCAAGGTAGGAACAGCACCTATGAAATTATGGTCATCATTTTCCTTTATTACGGAAGGAAGATAGTTACTGTCGTCAAATTCTTCCTTGTTCCAGTCAGGTGTTGCTAAATTAAAATCTATAAATTCAAGATACTGTGTGGAATAACCGATTCTTCCTCCCGACACATATTCCTTTGCATAGGAATAAAGCCAGCTTTCATCCGTTCCGAAAAGGAATTTATCATCCTCGAAAATATCCGCAATAAGCCCCTGACGGTTATCACCGCTTGTCCACACTCTGTTTATGAAGCCCTGATAATAAACGTGCACCGCTATAAGGTTTTTACCATCCTTTATGTAGGACGTAATGTCAACCGTGTTATAATAGTATTCCTCTGCATAGCCTGATGCAGGGCCTTGACATACAAACTCGCCGTTTATGTAAAGCTTGTAATAGTCATCTGCGCTTATATTCATTTTATAGCTTTTGCCTTTTTTTCCTTCAAAGCATTTTCTTATGTGGCAGTGATTATTCATAAGCTCATCTGGAGTTTTGGGCATTTCTCTTTTGTCATATTCCTTATGATATATATTTATAGGGCCTAATTCATTAAACTCTTTCGTGGTTATCCATTTTGAATTAAATTTCATAAAATCCACCCTCTTATTTAAGTTCTTTCAAAAGCTTTTTTCCTTCGTCAATAATATGTTCTGCCACGCCTGCCCTGAAGGGAGAGCTTCTCGCCTCATATCCGCCCTCGTCATATGCTTCCTGCATCGGAAAATATCCTTCATAGCCGTTTGCCTGAGTTATGGGAATGACTGCGGAAAATCCTTCAGTTTCCTTTAACGCTCTTCCGATTCCCGTAAAGGGTTCGCCGGGAATTCCTATTATGGCGACATCTCCTATAGCTATCCCCGAAAGCGTCATATCAAAGTATTCGGGGCCGTTTTCAAGTTCTACCATTCGGAGTGCTTCCGCAATTACCGTTGTATGCATCATTGTACCGCAATAAGGAATTTCTGTCAACCTACCTTCTTCGTAAAGTTGCTTAATTCTCTTTGCTTCGGGTACCTCCGATTTCTTTGGCATGGCAGAAGCTATTTTTATGTCTCTGTTTATAAATTTAAGCTTGTCAATTAAAACCTTTTTTTCATTTTGCAGTGCCTTTTTTACAACATCGGCAACAACACGGCCAATATGAAGAGCATAGAGATAGCCTGAAATCCTTCCTTCAACAAGTTGTTTTCCCGGATGCACATTTATATGATTTACGTCTCCTGCCGCACCCGTAAAAAAGATACACCTTGTATTTTTTCTTTCTTCTTCAATGAGCCGTCTTGAAATGCCCGGCCAGTCGGCTGAAAGTTTGGTTCCGGATATAGTGTCGGGATGGTTTCCGAAGCTAAATAAAATGATATCTCCGTCTTTTCTTTCAAATCTTACCGTATGTACTCTTTCGTCAACGTCCCCGACGGGAGAAATAATATCGGGATTATTAACCCCGGGATTTGTCATTATGCTTCCGTCCTTCATAAGGAAACGCCTTATAAACGCCACATTTTTCGCCAAGTCGCATCCTGTATAAACGGACGCCTCCTTAAGGTCTGAAAGTGCCAGACAAGAAGCCTCTGTCATTTTCTCGAAAAGATTGCTTACATAGCTTTCTATAAGTTCATCGCCGCTGTCCTTAACCGCCATAGGGCTTGTATGGCTATGGGTGGCAGAAATTATAACAGCTTCAAAGGGAACATCGGTTTTTTCGGAAATAAAATGCCTTAAATCATCGGTAAGACCTTGCTTTAATCCCTCATTATCAATTCCGATAAGAAGGTTTTTTGTTCCTTCATTTTCAAGAGCGAGGGCTGTTACTTCCAGCTTATCAAGCACTCCGTCTGCAATTCTTTCTCTGTAATAGCCGCCAATTTTTATACCAAGCGGTGGTGTAACATCGCATCTTCCGAATCCTGCTTTAAGCATATAAATTTCTCCTCATTCATATTTTTTAAGCTTTACCGGGCCAAGCATACCTGATGGCTCAATTCTTATAAATCCTGAAAACTGATCCTTTAAGTCAAACACATTACTGTTTGTAACCGTAATTTCTATTTTGTTTTCGCCGTTTTCAATATAATCCGATATATCAAATACATAGGGCGGAAATGTTTTTGCTCCCGCATCTTTTCCATTAAGCTTTACTTCTGCAATTTCACCCACGTAACCTAAATCAAGCATAAGATTTCCTTTTTCAGATGAAAAAGACGCTTCATATTTTATATGTCCCGAAAAGTCAGGAAGCTCGTATCTTCCCGTAATATTGAAAAGAGAAGCTGTATTTTTATACTCCCTGAATTCATCGCTTCCCGGCTTTGCCGTTGATATTTTCCATTCGGGCATAAGCTCTTTTTCAGCATTTATGATTTTTGCTTTTTCGCCCGAAACGCCTTCTATTACAAAAACGGAATTATAAGGCATAAGCTCAATTTTTATGCCGTTTTCTGTAAATTGGGCTTCTGTCAAAGTATCCTCTGCGCCATCGTAAAGTGCTGCTTTGGACAATTTGGTCTTTGTTTTAAGGTTGAAGCTAAGAGTTTTTTCAATGCCCTCGTTTGTAAGCATATAGATGTTTTTATTATCCTTCACATAATGGTATGTGCATATATCCTCTGATTCTATGTCAATTTCGCACTCTGTACCTTTACTTTTGATATAGGACGGTAAATCAGATATATTTATGCACTTAAATGTTGCTCCTATATTTTCGGGAAGCGAATTTACAAATATAACCTCTGCCCCATCATTTTTAAGTTTTATAAGCAATTCTTCGGTTTCTTTTGCCATAAATCTTCCGTAGGGCACAATCAAGGTATTAAAGCTTTCTCCGTTTAGAATAAGGTTTCCGTCAGAAACCTTCGCACGATCAAGATAATCAGACGGAATTATATCATAGTCAATCTGCCTTGTATAAAGCTCCTTCGCTATATCCTCAAGACCTAACGTGTCATTGCTCATCCATTTTAATTCTGCATCATAAAGAATGGCACAGTCTGCCACGTGCTTTCCGCCCGACAAAATTGCCGCACATCTTTCAAGATATGCGCTGATTTTACCTATATATTTATACTGCGGATTTTTTCCGCGATAGTAAAATATGGGCGGGCAGTCTGTATCATTTTCCTTTGCGGAAAAGGCGTGAGGAATAAAAAAGTTTATGCCACGGACAAGCATATGGTCCGAAAGCCACTTCATTGTTTTCGTGCCTTCAACCCATCCGAAGGCTCCGAAAATTTCGCACATTGCATCGCCATTTTTCTTTTCATCAAGATGCGCCATTGATGAGCCCAGCTTTGCCAGCATATACTTATAAAAGTTGTAGTTTGCGTGTTTAGCACTTACATTTGCCGTATGGTTGCAATCCTTCATTCCCGGAATTAACTGAGATAACACAATATCAATTCCTGACATATCCTGCCCGTCAAGCGCCCTGAAATAGTGTCCGCAGCCCGCATTGGTTTCGGCATCCTTGCGATTATCTTCAATTATATGTCCTATATATTTTATACCGTGTTCACGGCACCAGGAGCCAAGTCGGTTACAGAAATTGTCTCTGTATTCTTTTGTTATAAAATCCATATAGTGGTATCTTACTGTCGATTCCCTACCGTCTTCAAAATTCGCCCACAGACCGGGAAGATGTAAAAGATAATCTTCCCCCATCTTTTCAGAAAGATGAGTAAGCAGCTTATCGCTGTAGGGATAATGTGTGTAAAGTTCTCCCATTTCAACAGTTCCGCTTCCTCCCGATATAGCGGTATTATTATGAAATCCCGGCTCATCGGTAAAAAATCCCGCGAAGGTTTCTCCGAAGTCATCTTTTATGTTTGCATAATGCTTTTCATATACATTTTCTATTAAAAGTTCTACCGACTCAGGGTTCAATTTATCTACAAAGCGTGCCCAGAAAGGGCTTATTCCGCTTCTTGTTTTCTTAATTATAAAAATTCTCCACATACCTTGTGGCAATGTGAAATATAGTATTCCGTTTTGAATGTTTTCCGTAAGGTCAAAAGCCGTACCTGAAAGAAGTCCTTTTCCGTCCTTATGTCTTACGGCAATGGCGGCAATAACCTCTTCCTTATCAGCAACGTGATGCTTAATAAGAAGAGCTGCATCATTAAGTCCCCCGGGAACATCCACATGTGTTTCAGTTATTCCCCAGGCTCTTTTATCAAAATTCTCTTCCTTTTCCAGTGCGCCTGTTGCCCAGCCAGTGGGACAACGCTTATCGTCTAAAATCC
>JAUNRD010000067.1:0-2880 GCA_030535815.1 Clostridia bacterium | reverse complement strand
CCAGACCTTCATTTGGAGTTTTTTACATTCCTCCAGCATAAAGCGTAAATCGGACCACCATTCGTCCTCACAGAATTTTTCGTGCATTCTGGATTCGATGCAGATTGATTTTATGCCAAGATTATATACAGCATTGATTTCTTCTTTCAATATTTCCTTATTTTCGCCGTGAACCCAGAAAAACGGGGCAAGGCGGTTTCCTTCGGTAAATATTTTCATGTTGGTCCTCCTTTTATGAAATGAAGGGGCATTCCGTTTCCGAAATGCCCCTTTTTTAAGTTATCCCTTTATAAGAGACATCATACGGCTAAGCATAACAGATGCTTCTGCACGTGTTGCATTATTTTTAGGAAGGAATGTATTATCGGGATAGCCCTTTACAATTCCCTTTTCCGAAGCCCAGTTAATCTGATAGTTTGCATAGTCAGAGAAATTCTCTTTATCTTCAAAACCTGCTTCGCTTGTGATTTTCCACGGTGCTCCAACATTTGTAGCATAGCGGTAAATCATGGTTGCCATCTGCTCTCTTGTTATAAGTGCATAAGGCGAAAATTCGTTTTCCGTCGTTCCCTTGGTGATTTCTCTGTCATATGCCCAGGCAACAGCGGCACTGTACCAGTCTCCGATATTTACATCGTCGAAGGGTTCATATCCGCTTGAGGTTTCACCGGATATTAGGTAAAGAATCTGACAGAATTCCGCTCTTGTAATTGCCGCATCAGGATCAAACAAACCTTCTCCCTTTCCGTTTACAAGATAGGAAACATACATTTCTCCTATTGTATCCTTTGCCCAGTGAGAAGCAATGTCTTTAAGCTCATCAGCACTTCTTATTCTCCTGAACGAAGGATATAAGGTTATGCTTTCGCTTACACCTGTGTTACTGAAAGGAACAGTTAATGCTTCGTCAAGGTAATAGCCCAAAAATTCGTATCCGTCTTTGCTTACAGGCTCAAGACTGTTTCCTTTAGAAACCTTGATTTTGCCATAACCTGCAACTTCCACGTCAATAAGATTTCCGGTAATTTCAAAGGAGCCTCCTCCGCCACCGCCGCCCTTTTGCGGCTTATCGGTTTTATCCTTATCCTTGATAGCTTCCCATACGGCACTTAAGGTTACATCCTTCTCAGGCATCAGGAAGCTCTTACTTGTTGCATATACCTTTTTGTCGTTGTCTGAAATTCCATCATAGTAAATCTCCCAGCCGACAAACTTATATCCCGAAAGAGTAAGATTAGTTTTGGGAATCTTATAGGTTGTTCCATATCTTACATATTCAGATTCAGGAAGAGTACCTGTTGCTCCGTATTCATCCCTGTAAATAACTTTGTACGAATCGTGATCGACTCCCGCTGCAGTTACTTTAATGTCACCTGATACATT
The DNA here is from genome assembly GCA_030535815.1 of Clostridia bacterium. GTDB lineage: Bacteria > Bacillota > Clostridia > CAKSNL01 > HGM11501 > HGM11501. The sequence continues at coordinate 1,497 of JAUNRD010000067.1, read as the reverse complement.
CTTTACGGTAAGGCGGGCATCGTTGTCCGAAAATCTTTCGTAAGTATAGTCTGCACCGCTTAACAGAACAGTATCTCCAAGCATTACAGTAAGTGCTTCAGGCATATAGAAATCATTTTCGCTTTCAAAGCTTACAACAAGATTTTCACCTTTATTTACAGTCTTAGCACCTTCTGCTTTCATATTTGAAAGTTCATAAGTAACATCGGCCTTTCCTGAAAGCTCACCAAACTCAGCCGTAACAAGAATATCTGTCACAAGAGTTTCGATTTCAAATGCTTCAAGCGCTGTTCCCTTGTGGGTAACACATCCTTCTACAGCATCACTTTCACGGAGAGCATAAAGCTCTGCAATGTGTCCCCAGACTCCGGTTGTATTGATAATTTTTATCTGCACTTCACTTAAAGTTACACTTTCACCGAAAATGATATTTCTTTCCTTCTTATCAGAAGTGTTTTCGTAAGAAAGTGTACCCTTGTTAATGAGCGTATCAAAATTACCGCCTTCACCTTTTTTATAGATTTCATATTCGCTAATTCTTCCTGCACTTGAATCCTGTCTCGGAAGATATGAAAATCCTGCTATAGTGGTTTCTTCGGGGAAAGTAATCGTGATGTAATAAGGCTTTTTATCCTTTTCTTCAACAAGCTCTGCACTTCCGTTTATAACGGTATAGCCCGAATGCCAGTAGGTGGTTTCCTTGCCGTCAATCATTGCGTAAGTGCCAGATTCGCTGGTGGTTGTAGATGCATCAAGAATCCAGCCTTCACGGTTTTGAATTTTCTCATAAAGCTTCGTTGTGTTTAAGACCTTCCAGCCTGATACTTCATAGCCGTTATTAAGCCTTGCTTCAAAGCGAAGGTTCTCTGTTGTCTTTACGGTTTCTCCCGAAGCAACTTCCCTTTCGCTGCCCGAAGGACTTACTGCAATAAGCTTTATGCTTCCGCCTTCGTTTTCATTATTAAATGTAACCTTATAGCTTTCAATTCCACCTATGCTTACCGGGATATCGAGATTTCCGCCCTGGAAAAATTCCGCTGTGAATATGGCTGTGTTTTCATTTTCATCTACAAAGTCATTAAACACATAAGTGCTTAAGGTTATACCGTCTTCTGTAACAGCATAATAACCTTCAGGAAGCCTTGTTCCTTTATAGCTGATTCCGTAAAGCTTCATACTGTCATTGAAAGCGATTTTTGCAAATACAGAGTCAGGCTCCTCAGGATCGAATGCAAGATTTTTTCCTATAAGCTCCGCTCCCGTTATCTTCTTATCGGAACCGGGCTTTAAGAATCTTATTTCTGCACCCGAAGCATAGTTGCCTTCACCGTATCTAATATTGAATTTAACCTTTTCAGCTTTATAGTTAAAGTCAAATTCGGTTCTTTGCACTTCATACTTGTTGCCTGTTTTATACTGGAAGGTTTCGCTTTTTATTTTTTCCCACAAAGGATTTCCTGCTTCATCCTCGGAAGCTGAGATATAAACATCCACATT
>JAUNRD010000066.1 GCA_030535815.1 Clostridia bacterium | reverse complement strand
TAAGGAGTTTTTATGGACGCTAAAATGTTTTATTCCCATTTATATGCCCTTCTCGATGAAGTTACGCCCCTTAAGGTTGACTGCGGCAAGCTTTGCAGCGGCGCCTGCTGCCAGGGGGATGATGCGGGAATGTATCTTTTTCCGCACGAAGAAGTAATGTATTCCGGAAAAGAAAAATGGATGGAGATTCTGGAAAGTGATATTCTTTTAAGGGGAGAACCGGTTAAAATTCTTGTCTGCAAGGGAAAATGCGACAGAAAAAAACGCCCCTTATCCTGCAGAATTTTTCCGTTTTTCATAGGTGATGACGGAAAAGTTACAATAGATAAGCGGGCAAATGCAATGTGTCCTTTGGCACAGAGCAAAATGGATATAAAGGAGTTTAATGCCGATTTTGTTACCAATGTTGAAAAGGTATTTAAGATGCTTTCCAAGATTAAGATAACAAAGGATTTTATTGAGATAAATAAAGAAATTATCAGGGATTATGTCAAGATGGAAGAAATGTTCGGAAGATAAAAAGCGGTGCTTTAGCACCGCTTTTTATTTATGGAGTTACAAAAGAGCCTTCATCAAGACGGGATAAAAATCTGTAAAGAACGGTTGATGCCTCAGCTCTTGTAAGATTATCTTTCGGATGAAAATATCCTTCTGAATCTCCTTGCACAAGGATTGAATGAAATGCCCCGTATACATATGGTTTATAGCTTTCGTCAATTTCATCATAATCCTTTATGCTGGAAATGTCATATTTTCCCGGAGGTTGCATTTTGAGTCTTAACGCATTATAGGCAATTGATGCCATTTCCTGGCGGGTGATAGGGATGTCGCCGCTTTTATCTTCATCATCGTTTAATATGAGGCTGTTTTGTATTGCCACGTCATAGCTTGCTTTCCACCAGGGTTCGCCCTCTTCTGATGTATAGTTGCTTTCGGGATACAGTATTCTTATTATTACCGCGATAAATTCACCGCGGGTAATGGTATCATTGGGAAAGAATGTGCCAACGCCGTTTACAGGAACGGTTTTTCCGTTAACGAATCCGCGTCCTGCCATTACCATAATATATTTAAAAAACCAGTCGGATTCTGATACATCGGAAAAAGTAAGCTCGGAATCTTTGATAATATCTTCATCACTTTTCAGTAAAGGATGATTCATGATTTTCAAGTAGAGGTCTTCGATACGTTTTCCCAGTTCTCCTTCTCCACGCACAGCGTAAACACTATTTGCTGCTCGTAAGAAATAGCTCTTTTCTGTTGAACCGGATTTTTCTATACAACCGGGCTCGAGAGCTTTTTCAAGAAGATTGATAACTTCAAGACGCTCTTCGTCTGTGAGAATCCTTTTTTCCGGCTTTTGTTCTACTCCGCCTACGATTAAGCCACCGAAAACTGTTGAAGGAACATGGTTGTAAGTTAAAAGTTTATTGGCGATTTGTTCAAGGGTGCTTTCTTTGGCATCTATTCGTTCTATTTCCGCAAGCATTTCTGTGTAACCGTAAAATGTGGTGTGTGTGCCGCCGAAAAATGCATCGTTAAGTGTTTTTGCTTCTGCAAATATTGCTTTTTTCTCGTCAATGTTTTTCGTGTTTTTAAATCGTTCAAACAAGTTATTGAAAGCTTCCATAGCTTCTATTATAGTCATTCCGTTGGCTTCAGTTTTTCCTTCAAAATGAAATTGATCAATGTCTTTGCATAATGTGCGGGAAACTGAAAAAATCATAATGAAGCATAGAATAATTGATGTGAGTTTTTTCATTGCAGTATTTCCTTTCGTGGCTGATTTAACAAAGCTTATTTCTCTCAAAGTTTGCTTTGAAATGCTACTGCTTTTCCAAGTATACGGATATTCTTCAATTCCTCGCCCACATAAACAAAGGGGGCATATCTGGGATTTTCCGGGTTTAATATAAGTTTGTTGTCTTCAGGGTAGAAATAAACTCTTTTTAGCGTTGCTTCGTTATCTATTATTACTGCGGCAATATCGCCGTTCTGTACCATTGGCTGCTTGCGGATAAATACCACATCGCCATCGTTTATTCTTGCATTTATCATGGAGTCTCCCTGGACTTTAAGGCAGAAATCTGCATGAAGGTCAGCCCCTGCTTCAATGAAAGATTCATGTTCTTCTTCAGCGAATATTGGTTCGCCGGCAGCAATTTTGCCAAGAAGGGGTATTTTCTTTGTTTCAACATTAAATATATTCGGGAAATCTGTGATTGAAGTGTGTTCGGGCTTTGTGTCCCAGCCGGTTAAATATGTTGTGGTAGTATCAAGTACTTTGGCAAGAAGCTCCAGCTTATCAAGAGGAATGTTGGTCACAATACCCTTTTCGTACTTATAAATAGTCTGCAGTGCCACATTAAGTCGTTTTGCTACATCTTCCTGAGTCATTTTTTTTGCTTTGCGCAGGGAATAGATTCTATCTCCCATTGTCATTTTAATCACCTCAAGTTTAATTTTAACATGAAGGGTTGAAAAAGTCAAGGGTTTTGAAAAAATAATGACTTAAAAGTAAAATATAACTTGACAAGTGATTAAAAGTGTGGTATAATATTATTATGCCGGGTGAAAAAGCAGCTGAAAACCGTATTTTAGTCAGAATTATATTCTGCTGAGATACAGGTCTAATTTTTTCGCCTAAAAATAACTATATAAGTTAAAAAGGAGGGTTTGAATGGGAGAATTACTTAAAATAATATTGGTCCCTGCAAAGAAAAGGAGGTGTGAAAATGTTTAATTTACCTAAGGTGAAGCAAAATGTTGATAAAAAAATGAGTGAACAATTCAGCTTTTATGGGTTGAAACACAAGAAAGGTGCAAGAGACGGAGACATATATGACTTATCCAACATAAGCTTTGACGATTTCCCTTCTGTATCGGCGAGAAGAAAAAGGCAGATTCTTCCCTTTGATACAGAAGGCGATGTATACGGAATAGGAAGCTCGGAAAAGCTGTTTTGGTGCAGTGTATCAGGCAAGGGAGGCAGTGTGTGGTTTTATTATGACGGGGAAGCTAAGTTTCCGGTGGATGCATCGAAGAAGACCTTTTCCGTAATGAACAAATACATATGCATATTCCCTGATAAAATGTACTTTTCCTTATGGCAGGACGATGTCAAGGGAACGTATGATACTTTAGAGGCTTTGAATGAGGCAATGGAAGTAAGCAGGGATATAAGAGACGGAGATGTGTACGCTGTGGGAACGAGCGCACCATATTCCTATTTCCAGTTTAATTCCCAGGGCAAGTGGGATTATGATGCGACGGCGGAAAATCATGCTGTGCAGACAAGGTGGATATACCTTATGGATTCCTGGGGAAGCCTTTCGGGATGTGAGAGGGTGGAAGAAAACACCGAAACGGAAATCGATGTGTTTCTTACGGGCACGAGAGACGACGGGCGGTTTTATTTCGCGGTTCTTACCCCTATGAATAAAAGGCTTAAGTGGATAAGAGTAGGAGACATAGTGCAAATAAGCCTTAAAACAAGTGACGGAGTTTACACAAAGCATTATGTGACGGTGACGGGGAAGGAGACCGAAAGAGAGTATAAATACGGCAAGGACTATCACTTTTTCTACATCAATGCAAATGTGGACAGAGCAGGAAAGGAAGAGACCGAGCTTACGGTGGAGAGAGTTATTCCTGACCTTGAATTTACATTTTGCCACAACAACAGGCTGTGGGGCATTGATGATAACAAGATATGTGCTTCAAAGCTTGGTGATCCCTTTAACTTTCAGGACTATTCAACCATAGCGGATGCATCCTGGGCGGTGGCGGTGGCATCGAGCGGTCCTTTTACGGGCGGAATTGCATACAACGGATACCCCACGTTTTTCAAGGAGGACTCCATCATAAAGGTAAGCGGGGCATATCCTGCGCAGTTTTCAACATTTGAAACGGTATCCGTTCCCGGTGTTAAAAAGATGTGCGATAAAAGCCTTGCCATTTCCAACGGTGTTTTATATTACCTTTCCCCCGAAGGCGTTTGTGCCTACACGGGAAGCTATCCTTATATGATAGGTGAAGAGATAGGTAAAGCGCTTATAACAGGTATCGGAGGAGCAGGGGCGGACAAGTATTTCCTTGAAGCTATGGGATATGACGGTGTAAAGGAACTTTTGGTATACGACACGTCATTAAAGATATGGACGAAGGAGGAATCCCTTGGTCTTGTCAACTTTACGGATGTTGGCAGGGAAATATATGCCCTTACCCCAAAAGGGATTTATCTTCTTGATTCTGAGATGACGGAAGGGGAAGAAGAAGCGGACTTTGAGAGCTTTATAGAGTTTGCCCCTATATATGAATCCCGTCTCAAGAAGAAGGGGGTATCAAGGCTTCATGCAAGTATCAGGGTTGATACGGGAGCAGAAGTAAGGTTTTTAATAGCGTATGACGGAGAAGGATACAAAGAGGTTATGAAGATTTCGCCATCAGTAAGGCGGAACTTTAACATACCCTTAACCATAAGGCGATGCGGATTTTATCAGCTGAAGATTATGGCTAAAGGGGGATATACCTTATACGGCCTTGGCCGGGAGCGATACTTTGGAACGGAATATTAGGAAGGGTGGTGATGATAGTCATGAGAGATTTACCGAGGCTTCCGGAAGGGGCAAGTTGTGATGAAAAGATAAGGCTTATATATGACTGGCTGTACGAGTGGAGTAAAAGCAACAAGGCTTTTACGGAACAAGGTTTTGCGAGCGGGGAAAGCCAAACAGGGCTTTCAGTGAGCGAAACCAGTGAAACAAAAGTCGAATAGACTTTTTGGCAGATGGAGATTAAAAGAGAGGTGAAGGCGGATGAATGAAGATAAGAATAAAAAGACGCTTAGCAAGATTATAGAATTGGCAGATGAATTAAATCCGAATTCATATTCGGATGATATAAAGGCGCAGTGGGTAAACGAGGTAGAGACATACATTCAGACGGAGATTTTTAATGTGGCACCCTTAGATGTGGTGACGTATTTCCCCTATGATGCAAATGCGAACAAAACATTGAGTCTGGATGCCACAAATGACAAGATATACCTTACATACCTTCAGGCGATGATTGATTTTTCCAATAAGGAATATGCAGCATTCAACAACGACATTGCTTTATACAATACATATCTTGAAACCTATGCCAAGTGGTACACCCGTACGCACGGCGAAGGCGAAGTGCTTATTTCAGGTATGTATTTATCGGCATACGGTATTGCTGTAAAGCACGGCTTTGCCGGCAGTGAGGAAGAGTGGATTGCATCGCTTAAGGGTGAGAAGGGCGACACGGGACACGGGCTTGAGATTAAAGGGCTTGTAGGCGAGGAGCCTGAGCTTCCTACAAATGCAAGGGTAGGAGATATATATCAGGTTGGCGTGGACGGTGAGCTTTTCCTTTATACCGGGGACGGCGACTGGGACAACCTTGGCACATACAAAGGCGAACAGGGCGAAAAAGGTGACAAGGGCGACAAGGGCGATACCGGTGCTAAAGGCGACAAAGGCGACCGTGGAGAGCAAGGCATACAGGGCCCCATCGGCATACAGGGATTGCAGGGACTTAAAGGCGACAAGGGTGACAAAGGCGATAAAGGCGACAAGGGCGATGTCGGGGAAAAAGGCGAACCGGGAGAGAAAGGCGATACAGGTCACGGCTTGGAGATAAAGGGAGTTGTAGCCTTTAAAAGCGAACTTCCGGAATCAGCAAACGTGGGAGATATATGGGTTGTATATGGATTATACAGCGACGAGGAGCCCGAAGATGACTTTTCTATAATAGAATTCTACGAATCTGGTGAACTTTTTATATGGGATGGCGAAGTATGGCAAAGTTTAGGAATAATTAAAGGCGAAAAAGGTGACAAGGGTGATGCCGGGGCAAAGGGTGAAAAGGGTGACACGGGCGAAGATGGTGTTGGCATCAAAGAAGTTACAATGGCTCCGAGCGGTGACGGGTTATACACTTTGGTTTTCCTTCACATGACAGACGGAAATACTTATGAACTATATATCAATAACGGCGTAGATGGTGAAGACGGCAAAGCCGGTGAAGATGGAAAAGACGGTCGTGGCATTGAAAGCGTGGAACAGCTTCCGATGGGAGATGAATACAGCAATATTATTATTCGATTAACCGATGAGACAGAGAATATTTTTCCGGTCTATAATGGCAAAAAGGGCGAAGACGGTTATACACCCGTGAGAGGCACGGACTACTGGACGGAAGCGGACAAGGCAGAGATAAAGTCCTATGTGGATGAGGCTATTTTAGGAGGTAGTTGGTAATGAGTGTTAATGAGAAAATGACAGCCATTGCCGATGCCATCCGAGACAAGACGAAAGGAACAGAGCCTTTAACCCTTGACGGTATGGCTACGGAAATTCAGAAAGTTTTTGAAGAAGGAAAAGCTACGGAGCGTGATGAATTTTGGGGTGGTTTACAAGACTACGGGAATGAAATAGGTAGAAACTATTATTATTTTTTTGCGTACACACGTTTCACCGATGCCCTTTACAATCCCGAATATCCTATAATTTGCTCAGAGGTAGCTAATGGCGGACAAAATGTTTTTTACAATACTTGCTTGACAGACACAAAAGTGCCTATATATGCAAATAGTCTTAATATAGGCGGAATGTTTTATAGGGCGCGACAAATGAAATATATCCGGGGACTCGTGTTGAAAGAATCCACGACTTTTGCGAACGCCTTCACTGAGTGCAACAACTTGGAGAAGCTTATTGTTTCGGGGATAATCGGACAAAACGGCTTTAATGTGCAATGGAGTACGAAACTTACTCACGATAGCCTTATGAGTATCATCAATGCTCTTGAGGATAAAACGGCAGATACCAGCGGAACTGAATGGATTGTTACCTTAGGCGATGAAAATAAGGCTAAGCTTACGGACTCTGAACTTGCCATTGCGGAAAACAGAGGATGGACGGTGAAGTAAATGAAAAATGAGAAATGTGAAATGGGAAATGGGACTTTAAGCTATGTCGAAGACACCTCATCACCGCCTGCGGCGGAGCTTCCCCTCAAGGGGAAGCCTTTGGGTGGTGAGAGTGGAGCGTTGCGGGCGGTAGGTAGTGCGAGGGCGTATTATTACAACACGATTTGCAAGGTGACGGAGGAGGAACTTCCGAGGGAATACAAGGCAGCATTTTTGCCGAATGTCCTGGACCAGGGTTATGTCAATTCCTGTGTGGCTCACGGAGTGGCAGGAGCGTTATCGGCGAATCATCTGAAGCATACGGGAGAATTGATTGACCTTTCTGTATTGCTGATATACGGCTTATGGCGTGGAGATATGACGGGAGAAGGTATGTTCGTGGAATCTACCCTTAACAACGGAAGGGAAATCGGGACAAGTCCCCGCGAGTATGCTCCCGAAAATTTAGAAGTGCCTGAGGCGATTACAAAGGCGAAGGAATATGCAAAGGAATATCCGAACGCTATGGCGTTTAAGGTGGGAAGCTTTTACAAGATGCGGCAGAATGAAAACTTCGTATCGGATGTGAAGAAGGCGTTATATCAGTACAATTTGCCTCTTGTGACGGTGAAGGAAGGAACACCGAGGCATTGTGAGCTTATTGTGGGATGGGACGAGGACAATTTTATACTTCAGAATTCCTACGGCGAGAGCTACGGTGACGGAGGATACCATAAGATTCCCATTACCACAAAGAATCTTGATGATACGTATTTAGTGCTTGCGGAGAAGGTAAAGCTTCCTTTCTCTGACACAGAAGGGCATTGGGCGGAAAAGTATATAAGGAACGTATACTTCGCAGGGCTTATGGAAGGCTATCCCGACGGGACATTTGCACCTGATAAGGCGGTTACAAGAGCGGAACTGGCTAAGGTGATTGACGAGGTGCTTCGGGATATTGACGAGAAGCTTAAGAAATTGGAAATGAGAAATGAGTAATGAGAACCCCTCTCCGTCATCAGAGATTTTCGCCTCTGGCAGAAAAATTTCTGATGACACCTCTCCCTTGGGAGAGGCTTGAGGGAAGTGAA
>JAUNRD010000474.1 GCA_030535815.1 Clostridia bacterium | reverse complement strand
ATAGATGCAGAAGGTCTTTATGTTTCATCCGGATTTATCGACATACACACCCACGGAGCAGGCGGTTTTGATTATGCCGACGGGGATAAGGATGCAGTAAGAAAAGCCGCCTATGTAAGTGCAAAGCACGGTGCAACAACAGTTTATCCCACCTGCACATCATCCTCATCTGAGGACACAGTAAAATTTATCGAAAACGTTAAAGAGGCTATGGCTGAAAATGCACCGGGAAAGCCCCATATTGCAGGAAGCCATCTTGAAGGGCCATATTTTTCCCGCTCAATGTGCGGTGCGCAAAATCCCGCCTATATAAAAAATCCCAACCGTGCCGAGTATGAGGAATTTTATAAAAAAGGCTGCGGCACTTTAAGAAGAATAAGCTTTGCGCCTGAGCTTTCCGGTAGCAGGGAGCTTAACAGCTTTCTTAAGGAAAAGGGCATCACATCCTCCTTTGGCCACACCGATGCGGTATACGAGGAATTAAAGCCTTTGATTGATGAAGGCTGCACCCTTGCAACCCACCTTTATTCTGGCATGAATCAGGTTACAAGAAGAAACCTTTCAAGGAAACTCGGTGCCGTTGATACCTCATACCTTGAGGATGCGGTTTTCGTTGAAGTGATAGCAGACGGAATCCATCTTCCGAAGGAGCTACTTGGCCTTATATACAAAATCAAAGGTCAGCGAAGAATGTGCCTTATCACGGACTCTATGCGAGGTGCCGGAATGCCCGAAGGCGAATATGTTTTAGGGCGTAAGGACGACGGGCTTTTAACGGTAAGTGACGGAAGAATCGCCTATCTCTCCGACAAAAGTGCCTATGCAGGAAGCGTTGCGACATGCGACAGGCTTTTACGTGTTGCGGTAAAGGAAGCGGATATTCCTCTTTGCAGTGCGGTCAGAATGCTTACCGTAAACCCTGCAAGAGTTATGAATCTTAAAAACCGCGGCGAAATAAAAGAGGGATATTATGCAGACCTTGTCTTTTTTGACGAGGGCATAAATATAAAGAAAGTAATAATAGAAGGAAAGGAACTTGACTGAAATGGAAATAAGAATTGCAAAAGACCGCTATGAGCTTGGAAAGAGTGCGGCAAAGGAATCGGCTGAAATAATAAAGAAGTGCATTGAAGAAAAGGGCTCGGCAAGAATCGCCCTTTCAACAGGCGCTTCTCAGTTTGACACACTTGATGCTTTGACAAAGACAGAGGGCATTGACTGGACAAAGGTTGAAATGTTCCACTTAGATGAATATGTAAACCTCCCCGAAACTCACGGTGCAAGCTTCAGAAAATATTTAAAGGAGCGTTTCGTAGAAAAGGTTGGCCCCTTAAAGGCTGTTCACTTTGTTGACGGCACACCCGAAGGCATTCCCCATCTTACAGAGGTGATAAGAAAAGCCCCCATCGATTTAGGCCTTATCGGAATCGGTGAAAACGGCCACATCGCATTCAACGATCCCCCTGCAAACTTTGACACAAAGGAAGCTTATATCGTTGTTGACTTAAATGAGCGTTGCAAGGCTCAGCAGATGGGCGAAGGCTGGTTTGCAACAATCGACGATGTTCCGAAGCAGGCTGTATCTATGACCGCTTACCAGATTATGCTCTGCAAAAAGATAATTTCCTGCGTTCCCTATAAGGTAAAGAGCGAAGCTGTCGCAAAGACCCTTGCCGCAAAGGAAGTTTCCAATATGGTGCCTGCAACACTTTTAAAGATTCATCCTGACTTCCTTTTATATATTGATTCCGAAAGTGCTTCTGAAATTACCGAAATTAATTTCATAGACTAAAACACGAATTTTTACTGTTGCAAACTTTATA
>JAUNRD010000473.1 GCA_030535815.1 Clostridia bacterium | reverse complement strand
AGGGCGTAAGCACAGGCTCCTGGTTAAGGATAAATTCGCAAAGCCTGTTTGACTCCATTTCCTCTCTTCCCATAAACAAATCTTCTCTGTCAAACTCTGTTGCCTTCGGATGGGCATACATTTCTCCTGCAAGTGTTAATTCAAGCAATGCTTTTATTCTTTCTCTCATAAAAAGACCTCCTACCTATGGATATTGTAATTATATCCTTTAATACAGCATATTAAAATGCACCAATAATATCATTTGCACTTTTCGACACTCATTTGTGTTGACAAATGCAAATAATTATAGTATCATCGTAGCGGGTGATGCTATGAATACTGATTTTAATATAACTAAAATCTATACAGCAATTTTTGTAAACACATATGACCATCCGAATGCAAGGTTGAATTTCCCGGGAAACCTCAAATATAACGAACTCATATATCATATCAGCGGTGAAGCAACGGTGCATTTCAACGGCAAAACCTTAGAGACAAAGAAAAACACCATACGCTTTTTGCCTAAGGGTGAAAACAAAGGATATGTTGTTGAAAAGAAAGAATTCGGCGAATGCATAGATATATTTTTTGACACAGATTTACCCGTATCTGATGAAGCATTTACAATAGATATGGCTGAAAATACCCCCGTCGGAAATTTATTTAACAAGTTTTTTACTACCTGGATTTCAAAAAACGACGGATATAGATTTGAATGCCTCTCAATTTTATACAAAATTTTCGCACAGATGCAAAGCAAAAATTATATTCCTCAAAACCAATATGATAAAATAAAGCCTGCTATCACATATATTGAGGAAAATTTCCACAAGGAGAAAATCAGCATCGCTTCGTTGGCAGAAAAATGCAAAATAAGCGAGACTTATTTAAAAAAGCTTTTCATAAAGAAACTTTCGATGCCGCCGTCTAAATATATTATTCAGATGAAAATTAACTTTGCAACAGAGCTTCTTCGCTCAGGATTATATTCAATTACGCAGATTGCCGATATGTGCGGATATGAAACGCCCTACTTTTTCAGCCGTCAGTTTAAGGAGTATGTGGGCTTGTCCCCCAGCGATTTTGCTGAAAAGTTCAAAGCTTCAAAATAACAAAAAACCTCCTGGTCAGAAACTTCTGACCAAGAGGTTTTTATTATACATACTGTACGAAAGTTACCCATCTTCCGCAGCCGCCGACGGAACCGATTTCGATAAATGCCTCCGCTTCCGTTTCGTTATCAAAGTAAAATTCAAATTTATTTTCGCCTCTTTCGGGAGTAAATATACTGCAGCATCCTCTGTGGAAAGCAGGAACATATTCACGGCCGGATGCTCTTTCGTGGATTTTTTCTCCGTTGAAGAAGGTATCAAACTTTGCTTTTCCGTTGTGGGAAATCCTTAAAGGCCTTCCCCCTACCGCAGGAATAAAATTAAGGGTATAGCGGTATTTTCCCTTCGGCACGGTAAAGTAAGAATTCGGCGTTTCAACATCATACTTTTCGCCTGTTTCAAGGTTTTCAACGTGATAAACTTTTGCATCGGGGAAGCCGAAGGAAGCATCCCAATTTAAGCCGTTTACGGAAAACATTACATTTACGGTGTTAACCGGCACTCTCTTTTTAGCTATGAGTTTTTTTACATTGAAGGCATATTCTGCCTTATCACCCGGTGCAAGGTCAAGATTAAAGGAATAAGGTGTTATAATTACATTCTGCGATGCACCGAGTGTAAATGTTCCCTTCATTTCAGTCTTTGTTCTGTTTTCTATTTTTATCTTAAAGTTATTTTCCTTTTCATAGCAATATGCCACAGTTTCGGGATATACCACGCTTACGGTGAGGGG
>JAUNRD010000472.1 GCA_030535815.1 Clostridia bacterium | reverse complement strand
GGAGCCGGTGCACCGTCTAAATGCATTATATCCGTGGATATCTCATATTAAGGAGATCGGATGCAATGCTATTTACATTGGACCGCTTTTTGAATCCGTGGGCCATGGCTATGAAACCACAGACTATAAAAAACTGGACAGCAGGCTGGGAACAAATGAGGATTTAAAGGCCTTTGTGGAGGAATGCCATACACAGGGAGTAAGAGTAATTCTAGATGGAGTGTTCAACCATACAGGCCGTGATTTCTTCGCCTTTCAGGATATAAAGCGCAACAGGGAAAATTCACAGTATAAAGACTGGTACTGCAATGTGAATTTCTGGGGCAACAATTCATATAATGATGGCTTTTCCTATGAAAACTGGGGAGGATATGACCTTCTTGCAAAACTAAACCAGCGCAATCCTGCGGTTAAAGATTACATCTGCGATGTGATTCGTTTCTGGGTAAGTGAATTCGACATCGACGGAATACGCCTTGACGCGGCGGACGTTCTGGATTTTGAGTATATGAAGGCTCTTCGCCGTGTAGCCAATGAAGTAAAGCCTGACTTCTGGCTTATGGGCGAAGTTATTCACGGAAACTATTCCCGCTGGGCAAATAATGACACCCTTCATTCCGTGACCAACTACATGCTGCACAAGGCGCTGTATTCCGCCCACAATGATCATAACTATTTTGAGCTTGCCCATACCATAAAATATGTAAACGAGATGGCGGGTAACAGCCTTAAGCTGTATAGCTTTGTAGATAACCATGACGTGGAACGTATATATACAAAGCTGAACAATAAAGCTCACTATTTGCCTGTTCATGTTTTGCTTTATACTCTTCCTGGCATTCCGTCCATTTATTATGGTTCTGAATTCGGCATCGAGGGAAGAAAGGAACGTTCTTCGGACGATTCTCTTAGACCCGCGCTTAAATACGAGGATTATAAAGATGCCGTACAAAACAATCCCTATACAAAGCTGATTGCAGCTTTAGGTAAGATCCGCCGGAATACACCGGCTCTCTGTTATGGCGATTATCGTGAGCTGGAGCTGCAGACCACCCATTACGCATACGCAAGAACCTTTGAAGGAAAAACAGTGATAATTACAGTAAACAACGGCGATAACGATGTACATATGGACCTTGCGTGCGGAGAATCTACGGAATATGTTGGCGCACTTACGGGAGAAAGGGCATCCTCGTCCGGAGGCCGTCTCAAGATTCGTGTACCTTCAAACTCAGGTGAGATATGGCTTCCAGCAGAGATTTGCAGCGAAAGCCCTGCTCCGATTAAAGCATCAGAAATACAGAAAGCTCCGGAACCTGTAAAATATATAGAAAAAGAACCCGAAGCAGAGCCTTTTAAAACCGTGGAAGAACCTGCAAAACCCGAAGCTCCCAAGGCAGAGCCTGTAATAGTACAAGAAGAAAAACAGCCTGAAAAAACAACTGTGGACCGGAACAAAGCATATGAAGATATGTCCGTGGAGGAGCTTCAGGAGGCCATCCTTGAAAAGATGAGACGAAATGGCCCGGTAACCGATTATATGATGGGCACAGTTAGGGATAATACACATCACGGTTCATTGGTGACTTGGGTAAAGAGCTTTAACTGAGCCATACGATTATCCTGCCGCAAGGCGTGATAATATAATAATTTTTTTAGGAGAACTGCTTTTTGAAGAAAATCAGCAAAGCAACGGAGAGTGTAGCGTAAACGGGAGGTTTGCGTAAATACATTCTCACACAAACCTCCCAGCATTGAGGTCAACAATCATCAGGAGGTAAAAATAATGAATAAAAATGACCACATAATTCGTTTGGAAAAAATAGAGGAACGC
>JAUNRD010000471.1 GCA_030535815.1 Clostridia bacterium | reverse complement strand
CACAGCAAAAGGAGTGGTTAGATAATGGACACTGGAAAGATGAATAACTATAAATATTATACTGGTTATGATTATGAAACGGAGGTGGTTTTAGAATCAGATAATCCGCAAATGGAGATTTTGCATATATGGGACGGATTTTTCACATTTATATTTGGAAATGCAAAAACGAATGGAAGCGGATGGTATGGGTTCACAAAAGACTACAACCAGTGTGAAGGTGTATTTGGAGATGATGAAGTGGATGTTATAACGGATTTGCAGGAATACATTGATGATATGAAGCAATATGAAACAAAGCAGTTTAAATTCAAAGAAACAAAAGAGGTTTACAATTTGCTTTGTTCCTGGCTTAAAGAGGCTTATGAAAAAGGTTGCAAATCAATTACAGTAAAAATTAATTAGCTGAATAGAGATATAATTGATTTTAATGACAAAAAGGACGCAGGATGCGTCCTTTTTTGTTTGGCGATTATTATACCCAAATTGTCAGAAATCCGTATGATGCAAAGGCCTCATCAAGGGTAAGGAATATGACGGCAACGGAAAGGATATTTGCAAGAGCCGGAGCAAATGCGGAGGATATATCGGTTGCGGTGAGCCGTACAACGGGATTGAAGTATGACGGAGAAAAGGAAGTAGAAGCATACGAATACGGCTTAGAGCAGCGAAAGAAGGGCAACGGACAGGACTTAGACCTCTTAATCGAAGCCACCGACTATCTTGACAGCATCGGGGAAAGTGGTATAATGGAGGAAGATGGAAGCGAAAGACATAATATGAAGCTGGATATACAATATTTTGCCGAAAAAGATATTAGTAAACAATCCGATATGTCTTTGAAAAAGGGGATATTTTCTTTCGAAAAGCAAATAGAGATACACACGGCTAAAATTGAAAAACCGGAAGTATATTATGAAAATTGGAGCAAATGGGATAAAAGAAAACAAGATGGCTTAAAAAAGCACTGGGAAAAAGAAATTTATTTTTTCAAGAAAGCCATTGCAGAACGAAAAGAAGAATTGAAGAGGAGGTCGAATTTAAATGAGGGTACTAAATGAGAGTGAATTTCAGTATATTGTAGGCAGATTGGTTAATAATGCGTTAGAAAACAAAAAGGAAGCTGATTCAGGGGAATTTTTTGAAGGTAAAAATCTGGCATACTTTGAAATGTTAGATATTATAAAAAATGAATTGATTTGCAGAGAAGCTGATATAAAAGAATACGGTTTGGATTTTGAATTAGATGAGTTTATCATATAAAATTCTTTCATATTCTGTGAGACAAAAGGGGACGTACCTTTTTTGTCAACTTCCGATTGACAAATTTTAACTGAAAGTACCACTTGGGGACGTACATTTTTTGGTATCATAGTATAGACAACATCTTAACAATTTAATTCTTCTTATAAACACCCAAGGACGCGAAATGCGTCCTTGGGTATTTTTTAACGGAACGCCTGAAATCGCCGAAGAGTGCAGAGATTCTTCCTCAGGCATCAGCCTTCGTCAGAATGACATCGGTGTAAGGTTGCGCTTTCTTCGCCAGTGTCATTCTGAGGTGCGGGCGATTTAGCAAAACGCCAAAAACCGAAGAATCTCAAAAAGGCATAAAGATATATCCGCCCGGGGCAAGCGGATATGATATCACAGCTGCGGTAAATATGGCAAAGGATGCTGCAATCAAAGGCGGCGGAGAAGTTGAGGCGCTGGAATACGGCTTGTCTTTAAGAGGTAAAGGCTATGGCGAAGAGGTGGAAATCCTTGCAGACATAATAGAATATGGCGAAGCTAACCCCGACAGTGAAGTAAATACACTTTTGTCCGAATTTGCCGAAG
>JAUNRD010000470.1 GCA_030535815.1 Clostridia bacterium | reverse complement strand
CTTAGGTTCTTCTTCCGTATTTTCTGCAGGCTCGGCAGGAACAGCTTCACCCTCTGCAGGTTCGCCGGTTGTTTCGTCCGCAGGTTCCACAGGTGTTTCTCCTTCGGGTTCATCAGGATTTTCTCCTTCAGGAACTACAGAAATTTCATCTGCGGGATCCACAGGATTTTCCGCTTCTTCCTCTTTACCCTTCTTCTTTTTACGCTTAAAGAGATTCTTTATCTTATCAATAAGACGTCTGATAAAGCCTTTCTTCTTTTCGGGCTTAGGTTCTTCTTCCGTATTTTCTGCAGGCTCCTCAAATTTCACGGGAGGCTTGGGTTCTTCCGGAGGATTGAGACTAAGCTCAAGAGTGTCCATATGCCAGTTGAGGTAATCGGTAATTATTCCGAGTATTCTCTGCCAGTTTCTCTCAACCGCCACCATTAATCCAAGATCAAGCTGACTGTCCTCGATAATATAGATACTGTTTTTATTGAGAACCGTTCCTTCAGCATCAATTGAATAAGTCAAAGGCTTATACTCTTTTTTCTCAGCAAAGGACTCATCCGTAACAGCCACAATATAATGGCTGTTTTCTGCAAATATTGTCTTGAATACCTCATTTAACAATGTGGTTATCGTATATCTTACGGAATCATTGAACTTACCCTCTGCATCAGGAAGGTCGATTCTTAAAATTTCCTTATTATAGTATCTTCTCTGGGGAATTCCGCTCTTTTCGCCTTCAAACAGTACTTCCTTTGCTGTAGCAAAGTCTTCATACTTATTCATCTTATAGTATCCCGGAGTGTTAACCTTGATGTCGGCATACTCGTGCATAATCTTCATTCCGGAAACATCCTGACACGCTCCGATACCGTCTGACAGCTTACTTCCTGTGAGAATATACTCTCTTATCTGTCTGTAGGTGGGGCGACCTGTAATATGGTCAGCCGCACGTCGTACAAGAACATGGTTATCGGCAGTAAGATATCTCATTTCATAATACTTGCCGCTGAAAGTAAAGAACTGACCGGGCAGATATTTCTGATAAATATGACCGCTTAATTCGGAGCCGAGATAGTTTTCGTCTCCCTTTTCATCTTCGGTGATATATCCCGCTGATTTAAGCTCATATACACAGGTATCCATAAATTCCTGATTACTGATGAAATAGGTGTGTTCAATTTTTCCAAGCTTGGCATTATACACATCTTTTTCATTAATCAGATCAATGCCTATCTTTATTCCCTTCTCGATAAATCTGGAAAGGAACAGCTCACTTGCCGCTTCAACCGCTTCCTTATAGTCCTCAGGAAGGAGAGAAAGGGCTTCAACATCGGCATAGCAGCGATAAATCTCATACCACAGCTGCTTTTTAAGGTCATATACCTTTATTCCCATCAAAGCCAGCTCTTTAATAAGTGTTGTTATGGCAACAGGGAAAGTACTCATCATTAAAATAAGTCTTAAAATAGTGTTTCTTCCGGTGCGCACATAGTCCGCCACAATGCAGGGTATTGCCTTGGCATCTGTTTCAAACATATCCGCATTATATGCCATATAATCTTTAAGCATATAGCTTTGGGAGATAACATTTATAAATCCCTGTTCTTTTGATCTTGTAGCGAAATTTCTGAAAATTTCGAACATATTGTCGGATTCGTCTTCTACCGTAAAATAGTTATGCTTTGCAGTTTTAGCACTCCAGAAATTGGAGGAAGTTATAAAACTGTCATCCATAGCGTCCTGATTGGTGGGAAGACCCGCATACTTCATAAGATCAAAGTAATACTGTTTGTCAATCCAGCGCATATCCACAACGGGGAAGGTTTCTCCTCCGTACCACTGTGTTTTT
>JAUNRD010000065.1:1706-8193 GCA_030535815.1 Clostridia bacterium | reverse complement strand
AGAATGGCGTGCGATGTGGAAGTGGAGGCTGTGTATGCGGATGAAGAACCTGAAGCTTCTCCTAACGTGGCAATAATCGACGTTGACAAAGAAGTTTTTTCAAAAGGAGTATCAATTCTTGCAATAAGAAATATTCCCGATGAATATGAGGTTGTGGAATCCGGGCTTCTGATGTCTTACGGAAAATCTGAAGATGCACTTACCATAGATACGAGCTCTGTTATAATAGCAAAAGCTCTTGGCGAAGAAAACAGAGGTATGTACAGATATAATAAAAATCTTGGAACAGGTGCTACTTTAAGAGCGGTTCCGTATGTTATATATCGACTGGATGGCGCACTTTATATATCTTACGGTACAGAAAAAGAGATAACTAAATAAAAAAAGCTCCGCATTGCCTTTGCAATGCGGAGCTTTTTATCGTATTAAAACTTTCTGTATACGCCCACAACTTTTCCGAGAATTGCAACCTCACGTACAATTATGGGATCCATATAGTCATTTTCAGGCTGGAGGCGGATGTGGTCGGATTCCTTATAAAAGGTTTTAACCGTAACCTCATCGTCAATCAGCGCAACAACCATCTGACCGTTATTGGCAACGCTTGTCTGCTCTACTATTATGTAGTCGCCTGAGAATATGCCGGCATTAATCATAGATTCGCCTCTTACCTTAAGCATAAACACTTCGCCCTTTTTTGCAAAGTCCATGGGAAGGGGGAAGGTACGCTCAATATCTTCCTGAGCGGCAATTGGAACACCGGCTGCAACTGTGCCGAGAACGGGAACCTCTAAAAATTCCTTTTCTGTAAAAGTTTCTGATTCCTTTTCCGATACTTTTATGGCTCTTGTTTTGGAATCTGCCTTATCGAGTTTTCCGGCTTTTTTTAAGCGCTCGATATGGCCGTGGACGGTGGAGGGGGATTTTAAGCCTACACCGTCACATATTTCTCTGATTGTAGGGGGATAGCCGTTTTCCTTGGTGTATTCGTTTATAAAGTCAAGAATATTCTGTGATCTGTCCTTTGACATAGAAATTACCTCTTTTCTTAATAAGAATGTATGTTCTGATAGTATTATAACACATCTTTTCGGAAAATGCAAACATTTGTTTCACTTTTTTAAAATTTTTTTCAAAAAATACTTGACAAAGAACATTTGTTCGTGTATTATATGAATAGAAATAAGAACAAGAGTTCGTATTTGGAGGTTTTGAATATGAAAAGAAGAAATACAAGAAAAATGAAAATAAGAATGTTCAAGATAACAGCAATTGCTTTGATTCTGGTGACAACCCTTTTAAGCTTTTCGGCATTATCCAGCGGTGATAAAAAGAGCTATGATGAATATGAGGAAGTTTATGTGCGTCCCGGGGACACACTCTGGACAATTGCAGAGGACTTTTACGGTGACAGCATTGATATAAGAGAAGCAGTTTATGCCATCAAGGAATGCAGCGGTATAGACAGTGGTGCGCTTTCTGTGGGACAGAAGCTTCTTGTGCCGGTACTTGACTAAAAAAACTTTACAAATGCATAATTATATGGTAAAATAAGTACGGAGCATTCCGTACTTATTTTTATCATCAGGAGGTAGTGTTATGAAGAAATTTTTAGGGCTTTTAATGGCGTTTGTGCTTTGCTTTTCTTTTGTGACAACATTTGCCATGGTTCCGGACGAGCTTCGTGAGGCTCTTACCGGTCAGAAGTACAATTTAAGCTGTAGCGGAAAAATAGAATTTGAGGATGCGGAATTCAAGTCTCTGGTTGATTTTATAAGAGAAATAGCCGGGGACGAGATTAAAGAACTTGAGTATTTCGTTGATTTTGAACTTTTGCTGGAATCAATTTTCACATCAGGTGCCGAATTTAATATGAAGGCTGATGTAAGCGAAGACATGAAGAAAATTGATGCATATATCGAGCTTCGGACCGACACTAATGTAAATCCGAATAAAAATATAGAGACAAACACAAAGATTAAAACAGGAATATGGATTAAATATGATGTTTCCGGTGAAAAACCCTGTTACCGTATGATTATGGACGGACCTATATTCAATAAGTATGCGGTGATAGATATTTTCGGTATGATGGGAGTGGAGGATGCTAAGGAATTTGCCGACCTCTACACACAGTACGGTAAAGCATATTCTGCGGAATATACAGAGAAAATCACGACGGCAACTCTTGATATAATAGGAAAATATGCTGAAATTACCAACAGCGGAAGAAAGTATACTATAAAAATAGATAACGAAGGCTTTTGCGATATGATGAGAGAGCTTGTATTCTGTGCTATGGATATTATGGTTGAAAATAATCCCGAAGCTTTCCACGAAGATCCCGAAGTGGCAAAGGCAACAGTTGAGATTGCGAAGCAGATGGTTCCTTCTTTTTCCGGAATGAAGTTTATCGGAGAAAAGGGAATTGTGATGGAATACACGGTTTCCAAAGGCAATATTATAAAAGCGAAGGAAGAAAATCATATCAAAATAGATATCCCTTCGTGTGCGGCTGCTATTGGTGCGGGATGGAGCTTTGAATCCAAGCCTGTGATAGAGTTTACCCTGAAAGCTGAAACTTCGTATACTGACTACGGAAAGACCAAGGTTGAATTTCCTGTGTTAACGGAAGAAAATTCCTTTGACTTAATAGCTTTACTGGCAGCGGAATGGGAAAGTGCAGTAGAGGAAGAGTACGTTCCTGAATATCCTCTCTGGTATTTTGATATTGAAACAGACAATATTGTAAATGAGGAAAGTGAAATTTATGTTCCCTTAAGGACAACACTTGAGAGTGCTTATGAGGGAAATATTGAGCTTTCTTATGAAAATGGTGTAATAACTGTTACAAGCCCCTATTTTACCGAATATGATAAAATGGTATTTACCGTTGGCTCCGGAGAGATAAAGCTGGGCGATGAGACTGTAAATACAGATGCCGTAATGATGAAGGACGGGGTTACGTATATAAGCAGAAATGCGTTAGGTGTCATATTACGGCTTGAATTGATAGATGCGAAGTATGACCTTCTTACAGGAATGTACTATATAACCTTTATGGAAGATTAAATGCTTAAAAAACCGGGCACGGAATTCTGTGGCCGGTTTTTGTTTACGGATATTCGGAATATCAGAAATTTTAGACTTTCAATAAGCTTTCGTTTTGCAGGGTGTTTACAAGAAAAAGAAGGGGTGCTATACTAGACAGAAAGAAAAATATCAAAATATATCAATTAAACTGGGCAACGGAAATCATTGACATTAATAATGCGCCAGGGTATAATAAATTCACACAAAAAGGGAAGGGTTGATTTAATGAAAAAAGTATGTATCTTGCTTACGGTACTTGCTATGCTTATGTCAATGTGCATAGCGGTATCGGCATCGGAGGATATCGTTCTTCTTCCGTCTGATGTGGATTATCAGACTGGTGTTTCGGTTTCTTCCGGTGAAATTGCCAAAATCAGAGCGGGAGGCCGCTTTGGTTTTGAAGGCGTTGACCTTACGGGTATAAAATCAATAACCGTTGAAGGTATCTGCAATTATGAGGGGCTCAACAACGAAATTCTGCAGGTAAGAATCGGAAGCCCCGATAACGGCGGAACGGTAATTGCCTATGTAAGAATGGATGACGATACAAAGTCAAGCTTTTCTGCTGATATCGAAGTTCCCGTAACAGGCGTGCAGAATTTGTATTTTGTGGCACAGTTTTCAGGGGTAAACGCTCCGGTAGCGCCTACCAAGGTAAATAAGGTGATTTTATCAAAAGAGCCTTCGGGAAATGAAAAATATGTTCCCGTTCCCGATTCTGCCATAATCGATAACTACCATGACACATGGGTTGCGGTTGACGGTATGGGAAGAGCCGTTGCCGACTATGAAGAGGTTGGCGACTTAAGAAGCGAAGAAACCGAAATCGGTATGTTTTACTGGAACTGGCACGCCAGAGGAGAAAGCAATGTAAGAATTCCCTGGAAAATAAATGCCGAGTTTCCCGATGCCTATGCGGATTATGAGCATCCTGCCTGGGACTTGAAGGGACGCTATTACTGGAACGAACCTATTTTCGGTTATTACGATAATCTTGACTACTGGGTGTATCGTAAGCAGGCGATACTTCTTGCCAATGCGGACGTTGACGTAATTTTCTTTGACGGAACAAATATGACCAATGTGTGGTATGCAGGATTAAAGGTGCACTATGATGCATGGCGGGATGCAAGGGCATCCGGCGTTGATGCTCCGGGCATTTCATGGATCACTTCCTGGAAAACAGACCGTACACAGGCAGTTAAATACATATATCAGGAATTTTTCCGTGAAGGCAGATACTCTGACCTCTGGTATTACCGCGACGGTAAGCCTATGATTATCACGGACAGAGGTCTTGTGGAAAGACTTGAATATCCCAATGACAGTATTGACGGTGCAATAACAAGGGAAGCCTTCGATTTCTTCACAATGTACAGAACTGCAAGCCGAATCGAGGGTAAAATCGGGCCCAACGATCAGCTTATGTGGCTTGACGTTTATCCCCAGAGCTTATACGGTCAGGATGAAAACGGCAGAGTTCAGTTTGTATCCCTTGGACTTGCGAAGAACGAATCCTATGTATGGGGTCCCGGCATAGTTGGCGTATTCTCCGATCCCTACACAATGGGAAGAAGCTATACAGTTGCCTTCGGTGAAGACTGGAGAGAGGGCACCTACAGAGAAAACTACTTCTTTATGGAACAGGCAAGCCGTGTTCTTGATGTGGATCCTGCCTTCGTATTCGTTGACGGCTGGAACGAGTGGATTGCAGGAAGACAGCATACCTATTCCGGCGTACACAACTGCTTCGTTGATACCTATGATAACGAAGGAAGCCGTGATATTGAACCCACAAGAGGCGAGCTTAAGGACGATACATACTGTCAGTTTATTGACTTTGTAAGAAAGTATCAGGGCGTTCGCCCCGCACCCCTTGCATCCGCAGAAAAGACGATTGATATAGAAGGTGACATCGCACAGTGGAATGACGTTGCCCCCGAATTTATCAATGACAATACCGACTTTGAGCGTGACAGCACGGGATATATGAATCCCGAAACAGGGGAGCGCTTCCATTATACAACAAAGGTAAATAACGCAATTTCCCGTGCAAAGGTTGCCCGCGATTCCGAAAACTTCTACTTTATGGCAAAGACAACACGTCCCATCGTGGAAGGAACGGAAAACTGGATGAATCTTTTCATCAATACTGACAGAAACTACGCAACGGGCTTTGAAGGCTATGACTATGTTGTAAACTTTAGTGGTGCAGGCGTAATTTCCAGGTTCGCCGATAAGGCTTATACAGTTACCGACATCGGAAACGTTTCCTATAAGGTGACAGGCGATACATTGGTTATTGCAGTTCCCAAGGCGTTAATCGGCGAAACAGGGGTAGCTGATCTTGAATTTAAGTGGACAGACTCAGTTGAATGCAAGGGAGATATAGTTGAATTCTATAACGGCGGAAGCGTTGCTCCCATGGGAAGATTTAACTATCTTTACACAGAAATTCCTCAGGTTGCTTTAAGCGAAGCTGAAAAGTCCGCATTTGACGATGGTGCATTAATTGGTGCAGGCAAAATCAAGATGATTGCAGACGGTGCAAAAATGAGGGTTTACGAGCCCGACACAAGATGTGTTCCCGTGATGGATAACGGCGTTTTATACTATCCTGCCCGTGCACTTAATGACATTTTGGGCTATGGCGAAACCAAGGTTGAATTTGAAGTAGAGGATAGCCTTCTTCACGTTTCAACCCACGGCCTTTCGGAAAATGATGAAATCTGCGACGAATACTGGATTTATTCGGGAATTGATTCGCTTGATGCAAGAGTAAACGGCTATCATAAAACTCTTACAAATCCCGTGAAGATGATAAACGGAATTCCTTATGTGCCTCATACATATCTTTCGGATTGCTTAGGCTGGAAGCTTTATGATGCAGGCGACGGAATTTATGCTATGAGCAAAACGGGAATATCGGAAGAAATGATTGCAGGCGCAAAGGCGCACCTGGGATAAGGAGGGATAAAATATGAAAAAGTTTATATCTTTATTGCTTACGCTTTGCCTTGTTTTATCTCTCGGTGCAGTTCTTTCCTGTGCAGAGGATGAAATGCTTGACAAAAAAGGATGGACTGCAGAAGCTTCCAGCGTATTTGCAAATTATACAGCCGAAAAAGTTCTTGACGGCAAAAGGGAAACTTACTGGCATACCTATTATGAGGTTGTGGAAGGCAAGGCAGCAAACAAAACACCGCCTCCTTATGAGCTCACAATTGACCTTGGCAAAGAATACGCTATTTCAGGCTTTTCATACCTTCCGAGAACAGGAGAGTCCTCCACGGGAAGAGTTACAAAGTATGAAATCTACGGCTCGGACGGAACGGATAACTTTGTTTTAATCGGCTCGGGAGAATTTCCCAACAACGAGGATGAAAAAACAGTA
>JAUNRD010000065.1:0-1696 GCA_030535815.1 Clostridia bacterium | reverse complement strand
CATTCCTGTTAATAAGATTAAGTATAAGATACTTGATGCCGTTGGCGGATGCGGCGTTGTTGCAGAATTTGACCTTGTCAAGGAGGATGCTGCACTTACCGAAGTGGCACTTTCCTCAGTTGAAGCCGAAACCTTTGTTTTGGAAACAACCGAAACGGAAGCTCCCAAGGCAGAAAATAACGCTACGGGATTTGAAGCACCTCCGACAACTGCGAGAAAGGTTGAAGGAGAAGTTCCCGTTGATCCCAGATACGTTGATAAAAACGGATGGACAGCCTATGCAGAGCAAAGCTATGCCAAAGGTGAAACCGCAGAAAAGTCCATTGACGGCGACCCCATGACCTACTGGCATTCATACTTCAAAACAGTAGACGGTGTAAATCAGAAAGCACCCATGCCCTACGATATGATTTATACACTTCCTTCCGTGGCAACGGTCTCGGGCTTTTGCTATACCCCGAGACAAAATCCCGGCTCTACATCGGGTATCGTTCTCGGATATGAATTGTACGCAAGTGCAGATGATTCCGAAACCTGGGTAAAAATTTCCGAAGGTAATTTTACAAACGATACCACCACAAAGGATGTCCGGTTTGTATCAAATATTGATGTGAAAAAGGTAATGTTCAGAATAACCTCGGGACTTAACGGCTATGCGGTAATAGGTGAATTCGACCTTATGGTTAAAAGGGATGACCTTCCCGTAATCTCTCTTTCGGAATATGAAAAGTATAGGGAAGAAAACGATGTCACCTATATTGATACGGATGAGATTGGTGCATCGTCCGGGTCTGTATGGGTAGGGCACGAAGCATCACAGGCATTTGACGGAAGCTATGATACCTTCTGGCATAAAGATCCCGACGATAAAGGGTTGATTGTCCTTAAGGTTGACCTCGGAAGGGAATATGAGGTTGCGGGCTTTGTCTATTATCCCAGGCGTGCGGACATAAAAGGGCATTGGAAAAGATACAGTATGTTTGCAAGCTCCGACGGTGAAGAATATTTCCCGGTGCTTGAGGATGTAACGTTTGATGAAATCGACTTTAAGAGCAAGGATGTAAGGTTTTCGGAATCTCATAAAATGCGTTATATCGAGTTTGAGATAGAGGAATATCACGGACACGCCGCTGCAGCCGAGATAAGCTTTTATCAGACAGGGAAGGTGGCAAAGGAAGAAAAAAGAGTGGAAAAGTATGTTCTCGCCATAGACAATCACGTTATAAAATCCGAGATAAACGGCGTAGCTAAGGAGACGACCCTTGATGTATCGCCTTTTATCAAAAACAGCAACACTATGATTCCTTTGAGAGGACTCTTGGAAGAAATGGGTGCAACCATCGAATGGAACGGCGAAAATCAGTCCATCACGGTTAAAAAAGGGCTTATAACCATTGATATGCAGATAAAAAGAAGGCAGGTTTATGTGACGAATGCCAAGGGCACAATCCGTTATGCCTTCAGAACATCTCCCATCATAAAGGATTCAAGAACCTTTATCCCCTTAAGATTTATATCCGAAAACTTGGGCTATGATGTTGCCTGGGACGGGGAGACAAGAACAATTACCATAACAACCCCGGAAGAATAAAAGGCGATTAAAAAAGCGGTGTGATTTATCACGCCGCTTTTTAATTTAAAACAACAAAATTTTAAAGAAAAAAATTGAAGAAAAGAATCGCAAAAATAAAACAAA
>JAUNRD010000064.1 GCA_030535815.1 Clostridia bacterium | reverse complement strand
AGAGCCTATAGAAGGCGAAACAGTGAAGACAGAAAAGGAAGAGCCTTCTTTGGTTGAAGCTCCTGAAGCTATTGAGTATGTTACGGAAGACGAAAAAGTAATAGACAGCGGAATAGACTTCAAGCGTAAGGAGTATCACAACAGATATTATCTGCTTTACGGAAACAGCACAGAGCCTGAGCATATCAACGTAAGAGACACCTTTGACTATCTTAATGCCATCGGACTTCGCAATAATCCCTTAAAGCAGGCGAGAGAAGGCAAGAAAATTGCCGAAATGATAGAACGGACATATAAGCCCGGAAAGACTGACACAAGATATTGTGATTTCTGCGGAATAGAAATCAGCGGGGTTGAATATGAGACGTTATCTGACGGCAGAGATCGTTGCATAAACTGCGGAAAAACAGCAATCAAGACCGGAGACGAGTTTAGGGTAATTTTCGAAGATGTGAAGAGAAATATGGAATCCTTCTTCGGAATAAAAATCAATGTAGGAATAAAGGTGGAGATGGTTAACTCCAAGAAGCTGCATAAGAAAATAGGCAAAGCCTTCATTCCCACAAACGGCGCTGACGGTAGGGTTTTAGGTGTTGCTATAAAAGACAGAAGCGGATATTCGCTTCTTGTGGAAAACGGTTCGCCCAGAATGGCATCTATGCTTACCATGGCTCATGAGCTTACGCATATATGGCAGTACATAAACTGGAACGATAAGGCTATTACCAAGAAGTACGGAAAGGATTTGCGCCTGGAAGTTTATGAAGGTATGGCAAAGTGGGCGGAAATTCAGTATGCATACCTTATCAACGAACCTGCTGTTGCAAAGCGTGAAGAGCTCATCACCGCATACCGTGACGATGAGTACGGAAGAGGATTCTTAAGATACATGGCAAATTATCCCTTCTTTCTCGGAACCACAATAACCAAGGATACGCCATTTATGCATATAGATACTCCTCTTAACCCTGATTATTGCGGAGAAATATGCTATGCACCTAAAGTTCCTGTCGATGAAGCAGAACCTGCTGATAAAGGCGGAGATAACGGTGGCAGTGGCAATGGCGGCAACGGTGGTGCAGTTCCTGCGGATCTTACAGGCCCCATCGAGAGAAAAGCGGGTAATGTAAGAGCATTTGCGTATGAAACCTTGACGGATGACGGAAAGAAAGCATATGATATTTTGCTTGATGCAATAGTTAACTTCGTGCCCGAGGTTACAGAATTCGTTGTGCAGTTGACGGATGAAGAGATGAAGAAAATCTCTAAGTATATCCAGATTGATCACCCTGAGATATTCTGGTTCAATTTCGGTGCGGTTTACTATTTCAATGAAAGCGACAGAATAGTTTCACGCGTTGAGCTTAAATATTGTATGACAAAAGAAGAAGCTGACAGAAGACAAAAAGAGATAGAAGATTCTCTGTGCGACTTTATGCAGTCAATAGATGCCGGTATGAGTGATTACGAAGTTGCACTCAGAGTGTATGAGAATATCATAAAAGCTGTTGATTATGATACCATAGGCCTTGAAAAGCAGAAGGCAACTGAGCTTGATTGCACAGTTCCTGACGATTTGCGTTCAATTTACGGAGTTTTCGTAAATAAGAAGGCTGTATGTGCAGGATATGCAAAGGCTATGCAGTATCTTATGAACGCACTGGGTCTTGAATGTACCTATGTGACCAGTGAAACTCATGCATGGAACCTTCTTAAGCTGGAAGGAGATTATTATCATCTCGATGTAACGTGGGGTGACAGTTCCGACACTAAGAAGGATAAGAGCGTATCACAAGCCATCGGATATGATTGCTTCTGTATAACTACAAAGGAAGCTCTGGCACTTAAGGAGCATGAGCCTGAAAAGGATCTTGAAATTCCGGAGTGTACTGCTGTTAAATGCAATTATCACAGAAGAAGCGGGCTTTACTTTGATAGCTATGAGGAGAGCGCAATCCGCTTCAAGGTTTGCGAGTTTATCGACAAGGGAATATATTCACTTTCCTTTAAGTGCGCAGATTCTGCTACTTACGATAAGCTGGTAAAGGAACTGATAACCGGCGGAAAGATATATGATATTCTTAAGTATTCTAATTTCAAATCCAAAAACCGTGTGGAATTAAGCTATAAGTATTCCACAAGGGATGAACGTAAGATTTTGTCATTGGAATTTCAGAAAGCCTGATTTAAAACTCTGCCATTCTTAAAAGAATGGCAGAGTTTACAGAATGGAGAATTATTATGAAAAAAATAATTAAACTTGTAATTGCTTTGCTCGTTGCAGTGTTACTTGTTGCATACATTCCGTATTACATTAACACTTGCGATGATTGCGATAAGATGTTTTTCGGTCCCGGATACGATGCAAATATTGTAATGGAAGCAATCAGCGAAGATGATTATGTAATCTGCAAAGATTGCGCAGAATTGCAGCATGCGATTTCTTCTTTGGTAGGAAAGAGTGTGGATGAGTACAGAAGACCTTTGTTCAAAGATCCTGTTACCTTGCTTATAGATTTATTCAGCTGATAATTCTTTAGGCAGTATATCTGAAAGAGAGATTTATATGAAAAAGAAAGTTAAAGGGATTGTTGCCTTTCTCATACTTGCGGTAATGCTTTTAAGCTTCACCGGTTGTAAGACAAATTTTGAAATAAAGGGACTTATAAATAACTTTGAAAATGCCTGCAACAAAATGGACATAAACGGAATACTTGACTGTATAACTCCGAAAGTTTCCGAAAAAGTGAAAATGGCTGTGGGAATTGCAGAGATATTCACGGACAAGTCAACCGAAGAACTTTTAGACAGTCTTTCGGAAGCAATGCTTGGAAGCGGATGGGAAGGCGGAATTGATTTCTTTAAGTCTTTGGAAATAAAAGTCGGAGATATTATGGCAAACGGAACTGCCGCTTCGGTAAAAACTACTGTGAGGTACGGTACCGCTGATGAGAAAAAGGCAAAGGAAGCTACTTTTAACTGCGTGTATTATACGGAAAAGTGGTACATCGAAAGCATAAGCTTGGATTAAAAAACTAAATAAAAACGTGTAAGGGATATCCCTTAGACGTTTTTTGTTTACGTAATTATACACCCGAGTATGCGGAGAAGCCGCCGTCAACGGGGATTACAATTCCGGATACAAAGCTTGATGCTTCGTAGGTTAAAAGGTATAATAAAGTTCCCGAAAGCTCGGATACATCGCCGAATCTTCCGAAGGGAGTCTGGGATAAAATCTTTTCGGAGCGGGGAGTTAAGCTTCCGTCTTCCTTAAGAAGAAGCCCTCTGTTCTGATTGGTCAGGAAAAATCCCGGAGCAATTGCATTTACTCTTATGCCGACCTTGGAAAAATGTACTGAGAGCCACTGGGTGAAGTTTGAAACCGCAGCCTTGGCGCCTGAATATGCAGGAATTTTTGTAAGGGGAGTAAAGGCGTTCATAGATGAAATATTAACGATGGTTGCTCTTTCGTTTCCCACCATATCCTTGGCAAATATCTGGGTGGGAAGAAGTGTGCCTAAGAAGTTTAAGTTAAACACAAATTCGATTCCCGAGGGGTCTAAATCAAAGAAGGAAACAAGGTCTTCCTTGTCCTCGTCACCCATTTCATAATATTCTGCCGAGGTTGTGCCCTTGGGGTTGTTTCCGCCTGCACCGTTTATTAAAATGTCAACCTTGCCAAAGGCATCGTTTACTGCTTTCTTCGCTTCAGTGAGGCTCTGTTTATCAAGCACGTTGGCAGATAATCCTATTGCGCATCCGCCCTCTGCATTGATTTCATCGGCAAGTGCCTTTGCCGCATCGCCGTTTAAGTCAAGAACGGCAACCTTTGCTCCTGCCTTTGCCACGGTTTTTGCAAAGGATGAGCAGATAACGCCTGCACCGCCTGTGATAACCGCAACAGATGATGAAAGGTCTGTTTCAAAAGGTAATTTAGTCATAATATCATTCCTTCTTATAAAGTTTTTTCAACGGCTTCAAATAAACCGGAAAGGTATGTGGCACCAAGGGCTCTGTCAAATAAGCCATAGCCAAATCTGCCTTCCTCGCCCCATATCATTCTGCCGTGGTCGGGACGAACATAACCGTCCCACTTTTCTTCGCAATATGCTCTTACAATGCCGTAAATGTCAAGAGAGCCGCACTCTGTCTTGTGGGCGGTTTCGGTAAAGTCGCACTCGTTTTCTCTCTTGATATTTCTTATGTGGGCAAAGTGGATTCTGTCGGGGAAGGTGTGAATCATATCAATTATGTCGTTGGACTCAAGTACGCCGAGAGAACCTGTGCAAAGGGTAAGACCGTTGCAGGGCTTATCGTAAAGCTTTAAGAAGCGGATTAAGTTTTCCTTGTTGGTGATAACCCTCGGAAGTCCGAAAATGGGGAAGGGGGGATCATCGGGATGGATTGCCATATTTACTCCCGCTTCCTCTGCCGCAGGCATAACACCGTCTAAGAAATACTTAAGATTTGTCCATAAATCCTTCTCGGAAATATTTGCATAGGTGCGAAGGAGCGACTGCATCTCGTCCTTTGTGTAGGAGGAGTCCCAGCCGGGAAGGGATAAATCGCCCTTTAAGGGATCCATCGCCATTGCGGTTTCGTGCACATAGGAAAGGGAGTTTGAACCGTCGGGATTTAAGTGCTTTAGCTCGGTTCTTGTCCAGTCGAAAACGGGCATAAAGTTGTAGCATACACAGTCAATTCCTGCTTTACCTAAATTTCTTAAGGTTTCGGCGTAGTTCTTTATGTAGTAGTCACGCTTGCCCGTACCCATCTTGATATCCTCGTGAACGGGAACACTTTCGATAACGGAAAGCGTGAGACCTTCCTTTTCAATATCCTCTTTAAGCTTTAAGATACGGTCTAAGGGCCATACCTCTCCAACGGGAATATCGTAAATTGCAGAAACAATGCCTGTAACATTGGGAATCTGCTTAATGTGGGACAGCGTAACGGGGTCGTCGTGGCCGTACCAGCGCATGGTCATTTTCATAAAATAATCTCCTTTCCGTCGTTTTTCGCACTTTCGTAAAAGGCGAAAACGGTTTTTAAGGTGTTTTCAACATCCTTGTATTTAAGGGGAGAATTTCCCTTGTATATGTTGAAAAATTCTCTTTCGTGGCCGCTTCCCCAGCAAGCCTTACCGGGAGCATCTGCGGTATCGGAGGCAAGAAGCTCTCCGCCCTTGTAGAGCCTTCCGTCAATATAGCGGAAGGAGGCGTTTTCAAAGGAAATGTCAAGTATGGTGGGGGAGTCGAAAGCGTTTGCGTTGGTGGCATAGAATATGCCCGATGCACCGTTTTCAAACTTTACGTAAGCCTCCACCGTGTCCTCAACCTCAATTTCTCCTTTTAAGGAGTGGTTGGACATCTTCGCCTCGGCAGATACTACCTTTCCGCCGAATAAACACATTAAATCAAGGGTGTGGATGGACTGATTTATAAGTACGCCGCCGCCTTCGGTTGCGATTTTTCCTCTCCAGGGGCCGCTTCTATAATATGCAGCGGTTCTCTTCCAGGTCATAATAGCACGGATTCCCGTAAGCTTGCCTAAGGTTTTATCAGAATCAATAATTTCCTTAAGCTTCTGAACGGAGTTATTGGTACGGTTCTGGAAAATGCAGTAAAGATCAGAATCCTTAAAGGCTGAAACCTTTGAAAGCTCATCCTTTGTCATAACAAGGGGCTTTTCCGAAACCACCATTTTGCCTTTGGCAAGGCACTTTTCGGTCATAGGGAAGTGAAGATAGTGGGGTGTGCAGATGTGAAAAACATCTATCGCCTCATCTTTAAGGGCTTCGTCTATGCTGTAATATGCCTTTGCGCCGTATTTTTCTGCGCCCTTATCTGCTCTTTCCCTGACAATATCGCAGATGGCGTAAATTTTTACTTCTTCGGGGAGTTTTAAAAGTGCTGCGGCGTGTACGGGTGCTATGCAACCGTAGCCTACGATGCAAATATTCTTAATCAATTAAATCCCTTCTTTGTAAGATTTTTATAGCTCTTTTCCATGCAGAGGAAGGGGTCAGCGCCATAGCAATCGTCCTGCTCAACAAAAGCATAGGGTGCGTTTGCCTTTTCGCAGGCATCAAAAATTTCATCCCAGTTTAAGTTGCCTTCCATAACCTCCGCAAATCTGGGAGTGTTTGTACCGGAAAGAATTTTATAGTCCTTAAAGTGAACGCCGCTCAATCTGTCCTTGCAGTGAAGGAGCCATTTTGCGGGGTCCACACCGCCTACAGCAACCCAGTGAACGTCCACCATAAACTTAAGACATTCGGGGGTATTGTTAAGTATGGTATCGAAAACATATTCTCCGTCAAGCTTTGCAAATTCTACTGCGTGGTTGTGATAGGATAAACCAAGGCCGTTTCTGGAAAGCTCAACTGCCGCATCGCTCATAATCTTTACAAATTCCATCAGGGCTTCTTTTGACTTCAGATATTCGGTGGGAATCATACCGAGGCCTGCAAAATCGGCACCCAATGTTTTATGAAACTCAACCAGAGCGTCGAGGTTTTTGGTAAATTCGGGAAAACCTCTGTGGGTAAGCTTGATTTCAAGGTTGTACTTATCGGCAATTTCCCTTATTTCCTTAGCGGGAATGGGGCCGACACCGGAAACCTGAAGGATTTTATAGCCGATTGCACTTACCCTTTCAAGGGTGGAATCAAGGTCTTCTGCAGTTTTGCAGAAATCTCTTAAGGTATATAGCTGTGCGCCTATTCTTTTATCCATTTTAATTCCTCCCATCAATATGTGCCGTCAATGTCAACGGTCTGGCTCTTAACGCCTGTCTTTTCTTTGGCATTGGCTGCCTTTTCCATCAGTCTCTCATAAAATTCCTGATGAGGGAAATCATTGAGGTCAATGGTCTCAACGCCTCTCCAGGTGGATAAATACATTGCACTTGCAAGGGTAACTCCGTTTATGCCTTCTTCGCCGGGAGCAAGCAAGGGAGTACCGTTAAGAACAGCTTCTGCATAGTCGTTTAGGATGCCGACGTGCTGAGGGCCGCTGCCTGAAACGTCCATAAGAACATCCTGATATTCGGGGCAGGCGAAGGGAACGGTATTTGTCTTATCAAATTCGGGTTCTGCCTGCTTTAATTTCTTAAATATCATTTTTCCGCTTTCGATAACGATTTTACCCGCGTCGCAGGCAATTTCAAGGCGGTTTGTACCGGGAGCCTCGGCTGTGGAGGTTATATATGTACCGGTTGTGCCGTTTTTATATGTAAGGTATGCAGTAACCTCGTCGTCAACATCAATATCGTGATACTTACCGAAGGAGCAGTCTGCATAAACTGTATCGGGCATACCGAACATCCACTGCCACAGGTCAAGCTGATGGGGGTTCTGATTAACAAGTGTTCCGCCGCCTTCCTTGTCCCAGGTTGAACGCCAGGTTGCACTCTTGTGATATGCATTGGAACGGTACCAGTCGGTAACTATCCAGGAAATTCTCTTGATGTGACCAAGCTCACCGGATTTTATCATTTCACGAAGCTTCTGATACATGGGGTTGGTTCTCTGGTTGAACATAATTCCGAAAACCTTACCGCTCTTTTTGGCAGCCTCGTTCATTTCCAGTACCTGCTTGGTGTGAACGCCGGCAGGCTTTTCCGTAAGTACGTTTAAGCCAAGCTCGAACGCCATAATCGCATAGGGAGAGTGGTCATAGTGGGGGATTGCGATTAAAACTGAATCGCAAAGGCCGGATTTCATCATTTCTTCTGCATCCGTAAATGTGGGAACTTTATAGTCAGCCTTTGCCTTTGCCGCCTTTTCCGGGTCTATATCGCAGATTGCCGCAAGCTCCATCTTGGGAACTTTTCCTTCTGTGATGTTTCTTGCGTGCTGCATACCCATATTACCAAAGCCGATAATACCCATTTTTACCTTATTCATATTGTGTCCTGCCTCCTTCAAAGCGTTTTTAAGTGATTCGTAAGCAAGAGCGAATTTAGCCTCATCGCTCTTTTCCTTACTTACCGTTTCGTTTGCGGTGTCGTCAATGTCGGAAAGTCCCGTAAATGCGCCGAGGTGAGGCTCTAAGCTTAAAAAGCCGTAATAGCCCATCTTTTCAAGCTCGCCCAGTATCCAGGAAACATTTCCCTCGCCATATCCTGCAGGAACAACACTGCCGTCTTCCTTTGCATCCTTTATGTGCATATAGGTTACATAGTCTTTAAGAAGGGCAA
>JAUNRD010000469.1 GCA_030535815.1 Clostridia bacterium | reverse complement strand
TGAAAAGAATCACGCGGTTCACTCCCTCGGCTAGTCTGTCGAGTGGCATTTGTATCTTTTTCTCTTTTTCGTCGGATGTAAAGGTCTCGTACAACTGCATATAGCCGTTGTTCACAATTACGCATCCGAGGTTGGCGGTTGCGGGAATATTGTTCTTTATTGCAATGTTTATGTTGCCGTCGGCTTTTCGGGCCGATAGTGTAACGCCCTCTTTTTCAATTTTCGGAAGCTCGAACTTAAAAGTCTTTTTCTTGCCATTCTTGTGGCGAGAAATTGTAACCTCGGCGCGGTATTTTACTCCTCGTCGGGGCAGTAGCTTGAACCGTCCCATGCCCAATGTGGTAGGCACGCAGCGTGTGACAATTTCTCCATCGGCAAGGATGGTTATTGTGTCGTTTCCGTGCGCTCCGTCGTATCCTTTAAGCTCGTATGCGACAGTCGTTTCAATGCCAACTACAATATGCCCTCCCTCTGGGTAGAATCTCAGGTCGGCCTCGGGCAGTTCGTTTGTCATCCACTCGCCGCGATACATGAAGCTGCGTTTGCGGTCGAGCATATTCTTAAAATCATAATTGTTGCCGTTCACTTTGTCGTATACGGGAAACACGCGGCTGAACACCGCCTCGTCGCCCCAATTGAGCATGTAACGGGTGTATGCGCGCACCTCATAATATCCCGACAGCAACGATGGCTTAAGCTCAAATTCGCCGTTGCAACAGCCTTTTTCGTCGAGCTTGAACTTTTTTGTCTCAACCACATACCCCTCGGGGGCACACAGTTCCACGTACAGCACTTTGCTTATGGCTTTTTCTTCGTCGGCAAGGCCGCTTGTAACATACGCCTTGAACCACATTGTCTCGCCAAGATAATAGGCTGTGTTGTCAAAGTGCAGGTACACACGCTCTTGTGGGAACAATTGGTTGACCATTATAGCGCGCATGGCAAGCGTGTCCAACGGCGATTGGGCACGAATTCCACAAAATGCACAGAGCAGCAGAAATATATTTATGATGCGTAGTTTCATAGTTTGGGCAAAATTACTTAATTTACCCAAATATTAGACGCAAACTGTTTAAATTTGTGACAATCACCCTTCCCTGTTTTAACATTTATTATACAATATCTTTGTCTATTTTGAAACTTGTTGCCCGGTCGCGTAATTTTGTATCTTTAAGATTAACGTAATTCCATTTTTTCTGATTATCTTCGCAAAATAAAGCGCAAATTGCGATGATTAAGAATATTTACAATTAAGATAAACGAAAAATGGTTTACTTTTTCACAACTTCCGAGCGTGGAATTATAGCTACCGCTACGGAAAATCTCTTGACAAAAGAGGATATTGAAAAATTGTGTTGGTTGTACAGCGGTGCCACTCCCGTCGATGCTCAAAGTGTCGATGGATACTTTGTGGGGCCCCGTCGCGAAATGATTACCCCTTGGAGTACAAATGCCGTAGAGATTACTCAGAATATGGGTATCGAGGGTGTGCAGCGCATCGAGGAATATTTTGCCGTTGCCGACGAAAATGCCGAGTACGACCCAATGTTGCAACGCCTTTATAAAGGTCTCGACCAGAATGTGTTTACAGTGGACATTGCTCCCAAGCCTATAGAGTTTATCGAGGACCTTGAAAGTTACAACGAGCAAGAGGGTCTTGCACTTTCGGTCGAGGAAATTGAGTATCTTCATAAGGTCGAGGGTGAGCTCGGACGCAAACTTACCGACTCCGAGGTATTCGGCTTTGCGCAGATAAACTCCGAGCACTGTCGCCACAAAATATTCGGCGGAACATTCATCATCGATGGCGAGGAGATGCCCTCTTCGCTCTTCCAGATGATTAAGCGCACCACACAAGAGAAC
>JAUNRD010000063.1 GCA_030535815.1 Clostridia bacterium | reverse complement strand
AGTAAAGTGTCGGGAATAAGGATTATGTTTACTAAAGAAAGCCCTGATGAATGTGTGGAAATTTATAAAATGTATGCCGGAAAAGAAAAGACAGAAACACCGAAAAATTACACCAGAGGTTATTTTTATAAATAATAAAAAAAAGCTTTAAAAAAATCCTGTTTTGTGGTAAAATATTAGAGAGTGTTTAAATTTGGAGGAGAAATAAATGTTTGAAGTTAAAATAAAGAAATTAACAGAAGGTGTAAATCTTCCTTCTTATCAGACAGAAGGCGCGGCGGGAATGGATATTTCCGCTTGTCTTGCTGAGGATGTAATCTTAAAGCCTATGGAACGTAAGCTTATTCCTACGGGATTTGCCATTGCTGTTCCGGAAGGATATGCGGCATATTTATATGCAAGAAGCGGCCTTGCTTCAAAAAAAGGAATAACTCTTCCTAACTGCGTCGGCGTAATAGATTCCGATTACAGAGGTGAGGTAAAGGTGGCACTCGTTAATCTCTCCGATGAGCCTTTTGAAATTAAAAACGGAGACAGAATTGCTCAGATGGTTATATCTCCTGTAATTCAGGCAATACTTAAAGAAGTGGATGAGCTTTCCGAAACAGAAAGAGCCGGCGGTGGATTTGGTTCCACAGGCGTATAAAACCGGAGTTGATAAAAATGAAATATATACTTGCATCAATGTCTCCGAGAAGGAAAGAAATTTTGGGAGATATGGGGCTTACCTTTACGGTTGAGCCTGCTGATATTGATGAAAATATAGGTGTTACAGAGCCTGACTTGCTGGTTCGTGAGCTTTCACTTCTTAAGGCTGCTCATATTTCCGGCAAGTATTGCGGGAAAGATTTTCTCGTAATAGCGGCAGATACGGTTGTGGCGCTTGACGGTGAGATACTTGGAAAGCCTGCTGATAAAAATGATGCAAAAAGAATGCTTGAGATGCTTTCCGGAAAAACACATTCTGTATTTACGGGATACTGTGTGTCGGATACAAAGACGGGAAAAACGGTATCAAAGTGTGCAGAGACTAAAGTTACTTTCAAAAGTTTAAGTGAAGAAGAAATAGACAAATACATAGCCGGAGGCTCTCCTATGGACAAAGCAGGAGCATATGGTATCCAGGACGAGGGCGGCAATTTTGTAAGCGGAATTGACGGCGAGTTTTCCAATGTTGTAGGGCTTCCGAAAGAAGCACTTAAAACATTGCTTAAAGAAGAATTTACCTTTGAAGGGAGATAAGAAAGGTGCCTTTCTTTTCAAAAAATATCGGCATAGATCTTGGTACAACCAATACGAGAATATATCTTAAGGATCAGGGGATTCTTTTGAACGAATCTTCCGCCGTGGCGTATGATACCAGACAGAAAAAGGTTGTGCGCGTAGGAAATGAAGCAAAGGAGATGCTTGGAAGGACTCCGTCTTATATTGAGGTAATTTACCCTTTGAGAGACGGCGTTATTGCAGATTATCATATGGCTGAGTTTATGCTCAGAAGTTTTCTTGAGAAAACAATCCCGCACCACGGCTTTTTGGGGCCTAAGATTGCAATAGGAGTTCCTTATGAAGCAACTGAGGTTGAAAAGCGTGCCGTGGAGGATGTGGCATTGGGTTGCGGTGCCCGCCAGGTTACTGTGGTTGATGAGCCCATTGCTTCTGCTAAAGGAATGGGACTTTCGGTAGAAGCCAGAGAAGCCAACATCATAGTGGATATCGGCGGAGGAACTTGCGAGGTCTCGGTTATATCCCTTATGGGAGTTTCGGCAAGCGGATCCATCAGAACTGCAGGAGACGCCATGGATAATGCCATAATAAACTATATAAGAAAAAATTATTCCTTGCTTATAGGAACACCTACGGCAAGTGAAATTAAAAATACAATCGGTTCAGCTGCAGCTTATGAAGGAGAAAGCCCCATGAGCTTTAAGGGAAGAGATTTGGTTACCGGTCTTCCAAAAACAATGTCGGTAACTCCCGAGCAGATAAGAGAAGCACTTTCGGATTACGTTACGGCAATACTTGAATGTATAAGAAAGGTTCTCGAAAAGACCCCTCCGGAACTTACGGGCGATATTACTTCAAGCGGTATTTATCTCACCGGCGGAGTAAGTATGTTAAAAGGACTGGATGAATTTCTTGCGGCAGAGACAGGTCTCAAGGTTACGGTGGCGGAAAATCCCGTTACTTGTGCAGTTGAAGGAATGGGTGCCCTTATGAAAGACAGCGGAGAAATTAAGGGATTTAAAAACGTAGTGAAAAAGAATAAATGATTAGCAGGTGATTTTCTTGAAAAAGAAATTGTTGTGGCTTATCGTGATTGTGGTGATTGTTTTTTCTTCGATGGCCATAAGCACAATTGAAAATGATAAAAGCAGCCTGATAGGGGATGTTGCCGGTATAATAGCAAAGCCTTTTCAGAAGCTGTTTCTCGGTATAGATAATTTTATTGAATACGGCTTTGATTATTTTCAGGATATGGACGAACTGAAAAAAGAAAACGCTGAACTTAAGTCCAAGGTTATGCTTCTGGAAAACAAAGTTACCGAAAGTGAACAGATACGTTCGGAAAATGAACGTCTCCGTTCTTTAGTTGATCTGGGAGAAAAATATAAGGATTACGATATGACGGCGGCTTCGGTTATTGCGGTTGACACATCCGGATGGTATTCTTATTTTATTATTGATAAAGGTGAAAGTGACGGAATAAGCAAAAACTGTGTTGCAATGGATTCCGGAGGCGTTTTGGGAAAGGTCGATGAAGTGGGTTCTTCATGGGCAAGGATTATGACAATTGCAGAACCGGGAACAGCCTGCGGAGCAGAAGTAAGCCGTACCGGAGAAACCGGAATAATTGAAGGCGACTCGCTTTTGAGCGGTATGTGTAAAATGACATCCATATCCAAAGAAGCCAACATAACCCCGGGGGATTATATAGTGACTTCGGGAAGCGGAGATGTTTATCCTTCAGGACTGACAATAGGTAGAGTTAAAGAGATAAGGGAAGAGGATATTTCAAGAACCGCTATAGTTGAGCCTACGGGAAATTTGAGAAGCCCGAAGGAAGTTGTAGTTATAACGGGAAAATACGCTGAAGATACAGAATGATTTTAATGAAAGGAAAGACTGCGGATGAAAAACAAAACACACATAATATCGCGCTTTGTACTGCTTCTTATAGTGTTCTTTTTCCAGAGCAGTCCGATAATCTCAAGATTTGAAGTCGGCGGCGTGACACCTAATATTCTTTTTGTTATTTTATTTGTATATGCGCTGTTCCTTAAGGATACCGAGGTTGTGGCCTATACAGTTATTTTCGGAACACTGGCAGATTTGCTTTTCGGTAAAATTTACGGAATAACAACATTGCTTTTGCTTTTGTTTGTGTGCACATACATTTTCCTCAATAAGTACATATATACAGAAAGCATATGGGTGGTATTTCTATATTGCCTTTTTGCATCGTGGTTATATGAAACCCTGATGCTTTTCATCAACAGTGCAATATGGCAGGAAACGGTGCTCTCATTGGAAGTTATGAGGCTTGTTACAATAAAGTGCGTTTACGGCAGTCTGATATGTTTGCCTGTTTTCTGCATAGCAAGAAAGATGCACAGGCTTAAACAGGAGGTGCGTATAGATGGATAACAGGAAAAGATACGTGTTCTTATACGCAATGTTGGTTGTTTTTGCCATAATATGTATAATAAGGCTTTCTGACCTTCAGATTGTAAACGGAAAAGAAAATTATGAAAAAAGCTTGTCCAGAACCCAGAGAACGGTTAGCGTAAGTGCTCCGAGAGGAGAAATTTACGACAGATACGGAAGAGTAATTGTCGGAAACAGAATGGGATTTTCAGTTGAGTTTCAGCGAGTAAAAGGAATGGATGACGCCGAAATAAACGGGATTATATTAAAGACTCACGGGGTCTTTAAAAATAACGGTGACACCCCGGCTTCCGATGAACTTCCGGTTACGGATAAAAGGCCTTATGCTTTTACGTTTTCCGACAAAGAAGGCAAGGCGGAAGCATCCTGGAAAAAGGAAATGCAGATTCCTGATGAATACACCGCGGCTGAAACCATCGAGCATTATGCAGAGCTTTTCAATGTTGACGGAAAGTATACCGATACAGAAAAAAGACTTATAGTAGGTGTCAGGTATACGATGCTTATAAGAGGCTTT
The DNA here is from genome assembly GCA_030535815.1 of Clostridia bacterium. GTDB lineage: Bacteria > Bacillota > Clostridia > CAKSNL01 > HGM11501 > HGM11501. Next base: position 4,025 of record JAUNRD010000063.1, on the reverse strand, counting down.
TCAACTAATATATCCTATACACTGGCAGGGGATGTTTCGAAAGATACGGTGGTATCCATAAAGGAGCATTACGACGAATACAGAGGGGTAAACATAATGACTAAGCCTGTTAGAGAATATCCTCACGGAAGGCTTGGGGCGCATATTCTCGGAAGGACTGGTCTTATCAGCGATACGGAATATTCCGAGCTCAAAGAAGATGGCTACGGAATGAACGATTATATCGGAAAAGAAGGTCTTGAAAAATATCTCGAAAAGGATTTGCGCGGAAAAACCGGAAGGTCGGTGGCGGAGCAGGATGAAGACGGACACTATGTAACGCTTACAGAAGCTGAACCCGCTGTGAGCGGAAACTCTGTTTATCTGACAATTGATCTTGATGTGCAGAAAGCGACAGAAAAAGCACTCAGGGAAACTGTTGCCGATATATACGCTCATCACGAGGACAGAAACTACGGAGCGGATGTGGCAGGTGCAGCAGCTGTAGCAATAGATATTGAAAACGGCGAAGTAATCTGCATGGCATCGTATCCGGATTATTCAATAAAGGATTATAATAAAAACTATTCAAAACTTCTTTCGGATAAGAATAATCCTCTGTTCAACAGAGCTCTTTCGGGGACATATTCTCCTGGCTCCACATTTAAAATGCTTGTTGGTATAGCGGCGCTTGAAGAAAATGTTATTCTGCCTGATACTCTCATTTTTGACGAGGTAATATATAAATTGGGAGAAAGTCATTTCAAGTGTTTGCATGAACACGGTTTTGTCAATGTATCCACAGCAATAAAAGATTCATGCAATTACTTTTTCTATACGGCAGGACATAAGCTTGGTATAGATAAGATAGCGGAATATGCAGATAAGTTCGGCTTCGGTAAAAATACCGGAATTGAACTGCAGGAGGAGAAAGGAACTGTTGCATGCCCCGAAACAAAGGCTGAGAGAAATGAGCCGTGGTATGAAGGCTATACGTTGCAGGCTTCAATCGGACAGGACGATAACAGATTTACGCCTCTCCAGATGGCATCTTACGTATCGCAGATTGCCTCGGGCGGAGTAAGATACAGACCTCACCTTGTAAAAGGAATTTATTCTTATGACGGAGATGAGCCTGTAAGTATAACACCTATCACAGAAAATGACAGAATTGTGATGGATAAAGAAAATCTTGATGCTGTAAGATACGGTATGAGATTGGTTGCTCTTTCCGGTACAGCGGAAGAATATTTTAAGGATTATCCGGTGGAAGTGGCAGCGAAAACCGGTACAGCCGAAGTTTACGGCGGAAGCGATAACGGTATTTTTGTGGCGTATGCACCCTATGACAATCCGAAAATAGCAGTTGCGGTTGTAATTGAACGAAGCGGTGGCGGATCTTACTGCGGCCCCGTCGCAAAAGCGATAATTGACGCATACTTAAATGCGGAAAATGCACCTGAGCTTACCCTTGGGATTGACAAATTATATTAAGGAGGGTAAAATGATGGGAAAGGTAATAGTTGTAACGTCCGGCAAAGGCGGAGTGGGTAAAACCACGGTTACGGCAAATCTTGGTGTGGCACTTGCGCTTACCGGTAAACGTGTATTGATGATTGATACAGATACAGGGCTCAGAAATCTTGATGTTTTATTGGGATTTGAGGACCGGGCTTTGTACGATGTAATAGATGTTCTTGAGGAAAATGCTTCAACTGAGGACGCATTTATAGAGCATGATGTGTATAAAAGCTTATATATGCTTCCGGCATCTCAGACCAGGGATAAGGAAGAACTGGAGCTTGAGAGCTTCAAAAACTTCTGCGATGAACAGAAAAAGCGCTTTGATTATATATTGATAGACTGCCCTGCCGGAATCGAGTACGGATTTAAATGTGCACTCTATCCTGCAGATGAAGCGATAATAGTTTCTGTTCCGGATAAAGGAGCAATAAGGGATGCAGACAGAGTGGCAGGAATTATTGAGGCTGAATATCCGGGGGTAAAGGAAACACACCTTCTGGTGAACAGACTTATTCCTGAGCTTGCAGATAACGGAAAGACAGCGGGAGCGGAAGAAACGCTGGTTACTGTATCAGTTAAGCTTATAGGCGTTGTTCCGGAAGACCCAAGGGTTTTGATTAATGCATACGATTCAAGGCTTTGTGTGACGGACAGACATTCTTTGGCAGGCAAGGCTATAAAGAACATTGCACGAAGGATAAACGGCGAAGAAGTCAAACTCCTCAAGCTTAAAAAAATAAGGTTATTCAAGAAAAAATACAGATAAAATATTCATAAAAGAGAAAGGGACGGTAGGAAATGAATATAGCTCTTATAGCACATGATAAGAAAAAAGATCTTATGGTAGAATTTTGCCTTGCTTATAAAAGCGTGTTGGCAAAGCATACACTCCTTGCAACCGGCATCACAGGCGGACTTATAGAAGAAGCAACAGGACTTAAGGTTAACAGATTTCTTCCCGGAAGAGAGGGCGGATCAGAGCAGATTGCCGCAAGAATAGCATATAATGAAATAGATATGGTGCTGTCCTTCAGAGACCCTTTTGCTCAGAGTTATGAGCCTGATATGCAGTCGCTTTTAAAACTTTGTGATATGCACACGGTGCCTCTGGCAACAAATGTTGCAACAGCAGAAGCTCTTATACATAGCTTATCCAGAGGCGACCTGGATTACCGCACTATTATGCGTGAAAACAACGGTAAGTTTTAATTTAATCTGAAAGAGAAGTAAAGTAAATGACAAAATCAAGAATGGAAAAAATCAGGAATTTCTCAATAATTGCCCACATAGATCACGGCAAGTCAACCCTTGCTGACCGTCTTATAGAGGCAACCGGTGCTATTGATCAGCGCGATATGGATGAGCAGATTCTTGATGATATGGAACTGGAAAAGGAGCGCGGCATAACAATAAAAGCCCGCGCTGTAAGGCTTTTCTACGATTATGAAGGTGAAACCTACGAGCTTAATTTAATTGATACCCCCGGTCACGTTGACTTTAACTATGAGGTATCAAGAAGCCTTGCTGCCTGCGAAGGCGCGGTGCTGGTAGTAGATGCATCCCAGGGAATAGAGGCGCAGACGCTTGCGAATACCTATCTTGCACTGGATGCGGACCTTGAAATTATGCCCGTTATAAATAAAATTGACCTTCCCGGTGCAAGACCTGACGAGATCGCCAATGAAATTGAGGATGTAATTGGTCTTCCTGCAATGGATGCCCCGAGAATTTCTGCAAAAAACGGAATAAATATCGAAGCGGTATTAAAAAGCGTTGTTGAAAACATTCCTTGTCCCAAGGGAGATGAGGAAGCACCTTTGCAGGCGATGATTTTTGACTCATTCTATGACAGCTACCGCGGTGTTATTGTATACTGCAGAGTGAGAGAAGGCTCTGTGAAGCCCGGCCAGAGAATACGCTTTATGGCAACCGGTAAGGAATTTGAGGTTGTTGAGACAGGATATTTAAAGCCCGGTGAAATGAAGGCTTCCCCGGCTTTGAGAGCAGGTGAGGTTGGTTATATCACCGCCTCCATAAAGAGCGTTCAGGATGTTCGTGTGGGTGATACTGTTACCCTTGCGGAAAATCCTGCAAAAGAGCCGCTTCCCGGTTATAAAAATGTTAATCCCATGGTTTTCTGCGGTATCTATCCTGCAGACGGGTCAAAGTACGGAGATTTGCGTGATGCTCTTGATAAGCTTAAGTTAAATGATGCATCGCTTACCTTTGAGGCAGAGACCTCTCAGGCTCTCGGCTTTGGTTTCAGATGCGGATTTCTTGGACTTCTTCATATGGAAGTTATTCAGGAAAGACTGGAGCGGGAATATAATCTTGATCTTGTTACAACTGCTCCCAGTGTAATTTACCGTATTGAGAAAAGCGATGGGAATGTTGTACTGGTGGATAATCCAGCAAACCTTCCCAAGCCTACGGAAATTGCGGCAATGTACGAGCCTATGGTAAAGGCCGACATTATGACTCCCACTGAGTATGTGGGTGCTATTATGGAGCTTTGCCAGGAA
>JAUNRD010000468.1 GCA_030535815.1 Clostridia bacterium | reverse complement strand
CATATCAAAATATGAGGAGGCAACGAGATGAACTTTAGTTACTATCCGGGCTGTACACTTAAAACCAAGGCTAAAGAGCTTGATGTATATGCTAAAAAGTGTGCCGGGGTTTTGGGCTTCAGCCTTACAGAAATTGAAGACTGGCAGTGCTGTGGGGGAGTATACCCCTTAGGTAAGGACGAAATTGCAACAAAGTTATCCTCCGTCCGTGCGCTTAATGCCGCAAAGGAAAAGGGAGAGGATTTGGTTACCGTCTGCTCTGCCTGCCATCATGTTATAAAAAGAGTAAATAATGATATAAAAACAGATTCTTCCATAAGAGACAAGGCAAATAACTATATGGGACTTGAGGAAGCCTACGCAGGTGAAACCAACGTACTTCACTATCTTGAGGTTCTCCGTGACAAGGTCGGCTTTGATGTGTTGGCTGAAAAAGTTAAAAATCCCCTTACGGGAAAGAAAATCGGCGCTTACTACGGATGCTTGCTTCTTCGTCCCGGCAAGGTTATGGCGTTTGACGATCCCGAAAACCCCACCATTATGGAGGATTTTATAAGGGCGCTTGGTGCAGAAGCGGTAATTTATCCCTACCGTAACGAGTGCTGCGGCGGCTACATAAGCCTTAAGGACAACGAAACAAGTGAAAAAATGTGCAAAAAAATAACAGACAGCGCAAAGGACTTTTCCGCCGATATGTTAATTACGGCCTGCCCCTTATGTATGTATAACTTAAAGAAAAACGGATCGGAAATCCCCGTAGTTTACTTTACCGAGCTTCTTGCCGAAGCTCTCGGCGTAAAGGAGGGTGAATGATGGATAAGACCTATGCAAAGGAAAAAATAAAGGAAATAAGCGGTGCCAATCCTTCAAAATGTATGAAGTGCGGAAAATGCTCCGCAACTTGCCCCGCCTTTGACGAAATGGATATAAAGCCTCATATGTTTGTGTCCTACGTTGAAAAGGGAAACATTGAAGCACTGGCTGAAAGCAAAACCCTGGAGCGTTGCTTATCCTGCTTTGCCTGCATCGAGCGTTGCCCGAGAGGTGTTGAGCCCGGAAGGCTCATTGATGCCGCAAGACAGTTGGTAATAAGGGAAAAGGGCAAAGATTTGCTTAAAGCGGAGGAAATACCGGGCCTTATTGATGAAGACACTCCACAGCAGCTTTTGATGAGTGCTTTCAGAAGATTTAAGAGGTGACAAAATGCAGAGAATCGGAGTTTTTGTCTGCCATTGCGGAAGCAATATCGCCGCAACGGTTGACGTTAAAAAAGTTGTTGAAATAATAAAAGAAGAGCCCGGCGTTGTTCACGCCGAGGACTATGCATATATGTGTTCCGAGGCAGGTCAGGCGTTAATTGCCGCCGCCATAAAGGAAAAGGAGCTTACGGGAATCGTTGTATGCTCCTGCTCACCCCGTATGCACGAAGGAACCTTCAGAAAAGCGGCAGAGCGCGCAGGTCTTAACCCTTATATGGTTGAAATTGCCAACATCCGTGAGCATTGCTCCTGGATTCATAAGGATATGGCTGAGGCTACCGAAAAGGCAATCGTTTTAGCCCGTGCCGCAGTTGCAAAGGTAAACCTTAATACACCCCTGATGCCCGGTGAAAGCCGTGTTACCAAAAGAGCTTTGGTAATAGGCGGCGGTATTGCGGGAATTCAGTCGGCACTTGACATTGCGGATGCAGGCTATGAGGTTGATATCGTTGAAAAAACACCTTCCATCGGCGGAAAGATGGCACAGCTTGATAAAACTTTCCCCACACTTGACTGCTCGGCTTGTATTTTAACGCCCAAAATGGTGGAAGCAGCAGCCCACGAGAAAATCAATATCTATACATACAGTGAGATTGAAAAGGTGTCA
>JAUNRD010000062.1 GCA_030535815.1 Clostridia bacterium | reverse complement strand
CCGTTTTCAAATTTCACAAATCGGTTTATGGAGTAATGGGGCGGAAGATAGCCAATCTGCGCACACCTTAAATATCCTGTTTCCTCAATAAATGTAACCATAAGACCGATTTCGTCCATATGAGCGGCATACATTATTCTCTTACCGCTTCCCTTTTTATGGCAGATAAGGTTTCCCATATTGTCAGAATATATCTCATCTGCAAAAGGCCTCATTTCATCTTCGATAACGGCTGAAATTTCTGTTTCACAGCCGGAAGGTCCAAAGGCCTTGCAAAGTTTTTCAAGTAGTTCCATAGAAAAGTTCCTTCCATTATATTATTTCCATAGCTCTTTCGGCAAAGATAAGAGAAAGTTTTACCATAGCCTCATAGTCGCCTGTGCTTGCAACACTAACGGGCGAATGGATATAGCGGCATGGAAGCGCCAGTATCGCCGTGGGTATTCCCTCTCCCGTTATGTGAATCGAACCACCGTCGGTTCCGCCGGTTGCAGCATATTTATATTGCCATTTTATGTTTGCCTCAGATGCACACTTTTTCAAAAATTCAACCATTTTGCGGTTTGCAATCATACTTCTGTCGCGCACCGGTATGCACACACCGTTTCCAAGCTTTGTCACAAAATCCCGCTCTTCGCATCCGTATACATCCGATGCGGTTGTTCCCTCTAATACAAGTGCCATCTCGGGCTTTATTTTCGCTGCCGCCGCACGGGCGCCTATTCCTCCTATTTCTTCGCAGGTGGAAAATACACCATAAAAATCGTAGGGGTAGTCTTTTTCAAGCATTTTAAGAAGACAGGCACAGCCCACTCTGTCATCAAAAGCTTTTCCCTTCATAGAATCATCTCCGAAATACGAAAACTCCGTATCAAAAGCGATATAATCTCCGACAGATACAAGCTTTTCCGCCTCTTCTTTATTCGATGCACCTATATCAACGGCGAGTTTTTCTTCATCTGCCGCTTTCTTACGCTCATCACCGCTCTGAAGATGTACGGCTTTTACCGCAATAACCCCGGGAACTTTATTATCCCCGATTCTAACGCGCTTTGAAACGATAACCCTGGGATCAATTCCGCCACAGCTTGTGAATTTTATATAGCCTTTGTCATTTATATCAGTGACCATAAAGCCTACCTCGTCCATATGGGCGCAGAACATAACCTTTTTATCAGAAGAGCTTCCCTTTTTATATACAATTATGTTTCCTAAGGCATCCACCGTAACAACGCCAGACGGAATATTATCAAGTATCACCTTTCTTATGGGTGAGCAAAAGCCCGATACTCCGTCTGTTTCCGTAAGCAATTTAAGCATCCAGCACGCCCTCCTCACAAAATGCGGCAATTAATTTCGCAGCATTTTCTATATCCTTTATGTTAAGTACCTCGCAGGTGGAGTGCATATATCTTATGGGCACCGAAACCAGAGCGCAGCGGCAGTTATCAGCATTTCTTGCCACTGCCCAGGCATTTGTTCCGGTGTTTCCGCCTTCAGTTTCAGTCTGATAAGGTATTTCTTTTTCTTTCGCCAGTGCCATAAGCTGCTTTGTGAAATCAAAAGATAGGCTGGGGCTTATGCATATCGTCGGGCCTTTGGAAAGTTCAAAGCTTTTATCCGAGCTTCCTTCCGAGGTTCCGAATGTCACATCCACAGAAATGGAATAGTCGGGGTTTACATCGTATGCAACACATCTTGCCCCGCGGGTACCAAGCTCTTCACCTACCGTTGCCGATACATAAATGTCCATTTTCGGATTTTTTATCATAGACAGAGCCTTAAGCAAAACCGCAAGACCTGCCCTGTCGTCAAAGGCACGGTCAACTGCAAAGTCTCCGGAAAGACGCTCAAAACCTGCGTTATAGGTCGCGATATCGCCAACGGAAACAACCTCGGAAATATTCTCAATTCCTGTGTCAATTGCCATAATATTTATGTTAAGTCCCTTATCCTCTCCGTCCTTTATGAGATGGGGAGGCTTAGCGCCAACTATTCCGTATATATCCTTTTTCCCGTGCACCGTAACCTCACATCCGGGAAGGATTTTCATATCCGTTCCGCCGATGGGCGTAAAGGTTAAAAATCCTCGCTCTTCTATGCCTGTTATCATAAGTCCGAGCTCATCTATATGAGCTTCAATCAAAAGCTTTTTTGCATTTTCAATTCCGGAGGAGATTTTTCCTGTTATATTTCCCGGCGCATCGGTTTTTATATCGTCTGTGTATTCTGACAAAAGCTCCTTAAACACAGCGCTTGCTGCGCTCTCATGCCCGGATACACCTCTTACTTCCGTAAGTTTTTTAAGCAGTTCCATTTTACACCTCAAAGCGAATTAACTATTTCCTTGAATATATTTCCGCGTTCTTCAAAATCACGGAACATATCGAAGCTTGCAGATGCAGGAGAAAGTATCACCTTGTCACCGGGCTTTGCCGCCTTTTTAGCCAGCATAACAGCCTCAGCAAAATCAGCGGTTCTTTCTATCTCATAAAATCCCGCATTTTTAGCTGCTGCTTCAATTTTGTCGCTTGTTGCACCTACTAAAATAAGATGCTTTACTTTTTCTGAAATAACGGGTCCAAGCGGTTCATAGTTAAGATTTTTATCATAGCCACCGGCAATCAATATCACCTTTTCCTTAAAGGAAGATAAGGTTGCTATTGCTCTTGTAGGACTTGATGCGATGGAGTCATTGTAATACGATACACCGCCACTCTCCCTTACAAGCTCGTTTCTGTGAGGTACGCCTCCAAAGTTTTTCGCCACGTTCACAATGTCTTCGGGAGAAACGTAAAAATGCGTAGCCGCTATTGCCGCCATATAATTTGCCACGTTATGAATCCCGGGAATTTTAATGTCCGAAGCCTTCATAATTTCAACGCCGTCAGAATAAATTACTCCATCTTTAAGGCATACATCAGCATCGGTTTCAAGAGAAAATGTTTTTATGTTTCCGTCCGCATCGTCCTTCATTTCCCTTGTGTAGAAATTATCTTCATTCAATACTACAAGGTCATCTGTCTCCTGATGTATGAAGATATTTTTCTTTGCTTCAATATATTCTTCATAGTCTTTATGCCAGTCAAGATGATTTTCTGAAATATTGGTAATAACCGCAACGTCTGCAGATTTTTTCATATTAAAAAGCTGGAAGCTTGAAAGTTCAACCACCGCAAAATCTGTAGGCTTTATATTTTCAATATCTCCTATTAACGGTCTTCCGATGTTTCCCCCAAGGTGGCAATTATATCCCGCCTGTGTTAGTATGTTGTATATAAGTGTGGTTGTGGTAGTCTTTCCGTCAGAGCCTGTTACAGCAAAAATTTTGCAGGGGCAAAGCTCAAAGAAAAGTTCCATCTCGCTTGTAAGGACAGTTCCGAGAGAAACCGCTTCGAGGATTTCCGGCTTATCGCCTCTTATACCGGGAGTTTTGTAAATTACATCGTGAACGGCAAGATTTTTAAGATAGTCCGCACCTGTTATCACGGTAACGCCGAGGCTTAAAAGCTCGTTTTCCATGTCCCCGAAGCTACCTTTTTCTTTTCCGTCACGCACGGTTACGGAAACACCCGCTTTTACAAGCATCCTTATAAGGGGCATATTGCTTCTGCCAATACCGAGAAATCCTATGTTTTTATCCTTTACCGATTTTATATATTCTGAATATGTCATAAACTCGCTTCCTTTTCAAGTAAGTCATAAAGTCTCTTTTTTCCTTCTTCTATGGAAATTGCCCAGTCTTCGGGATTGATAAATGCCTTAACGTCTCCCGCCATAAGCTTTTCATATTTTTCGGGAGCGTGATTATCGCCCATATGATTACCTATATGAAGGTCAACGTGTTCTGCCTTTATTCTGTCCATTCCCTTTATATAATCCTCGCGGATTGAAAGAGGAATTCCGAATTTTTCAAGATATTCTTTTCTCAATGTGTTCATTCCCATACCGCCCTGAAGACCTGCACGGTAAGTTTCAACCCCGTCTGTCACATTAAAGAAATAGCTCATTGCTCCCTCCGTATGACCGGGAGTTGCCATTGCCTTTACCGTTGTATTGCCAAGGGTTATTTCATCACCATCATTAAGTAAAATATCGGGAGTAAACTTTTCGTTATATTCCATATCAAGCTCTCTTGCATAGGAAAGGTCGCGCGCCCCCGTTGCCGCATCGGCATCCTTTGCACCTATTACGGTTTTTGCGCCCGACATTTCAACCAAGGCTCTTGTCCCACCAAAATGGTCGATATGTCCGTGTGTGTGGAAAATATATTTAATATCGTACGGATTAAGTCCCAGGCGGTACATTCCGTCTATAAGCTGATATAAACAAAATCCGTAGCCGGTATCGAACATAATAAGTCCATCGCCAGTATCAACAACGTGGCTTGATGCAATTCTTGATCCGCAGAAGTATAAGTTGCCGAAAATTCTATGGGGCGGAAAGGTATTTCTCCATGGGGGATTAAACGCCATAAATAACACTTCTTTCATTTATAATATATCTATATTATTATACAACCAAACCATAAAAATTTCAATATATAAATTAACATCTTGCAAAATATGAAGAAAAGATTTATAATAAATTAAATATTAAAAGGAGTGATTATATGTTTACAAAGCTCGGTTTACAGTTATACACCGTAAGAGATTTCTTTATGGGAGACGACTATGTAGATCTCACATTCAGAAAGCTTCACGAAATGGGAATAAAGGAGCTTCATACAGCAGGTATGCCCTTCTCCTATGAACTGCTCGGCAACCTCTGCAAAAAGTATGATATGCAAGTAATAGGAAGCCACTATGACTATAATGCAATATTAAATAATCCCGAGGAAACAAAGAAAATCCACGATTTCTGGGGGACAAAAAATATAGGTATCGGTGCAATGCCCGGCCCTGCAAGGGAAAATAAGGAAAACTTACTTTCCTTTATTAAGGAATTCAACTCAGCTGCCAAAGAATATGCAAAGGACGGCTATAAGCTTACATATCACAACCATCATTTTGAATTTCTGAGAATTGACGGTGCAAGAACTTTAATGGATTATCTCTACGAAGGGCTTGATCCCGAGACAACAAGCTTCGTGCTTGATACCTGCTGGGTTGCGGCAGGCGGCGGCGATGTCCGTCACTGGATGGAAAAACTTGCCGGAAGAATAGACATTCTCCACTTAAAGGATATGATGCTCAGAAATGAAGGCGGCAAGTTCTGTGCCACAATGACCGAGGTCGGTAACGGTACCCTTTACTGGGAAGGCATATTAAAGACCGCCGAGGAAATCGGTGTTTCCCACTATATAATTGAGCAGGATACAAATTTTGCAGGCGGAAACTCCTTAAGAAGTTTGGAATCAAGCGTAAACTTCTTAAAGGCATATATGAAATAACAGCACTAAAAAGCACCGCATCAGCGGTGCTTTTTTCATACATCAAGTGCATTTTGTATGTTCGTCACTGTCATTTTTATAAAGTCAGTTTCGCTTCCGCCCGCTTCCAAAAAGGCTGTTTTTAACCCATTGTAAACGAAAGCGAGGTTTTCAACTTGTCTTTCTTCCGTAATATGAAATCCGTTTGCCTTTCTTGCAGGAAAATCAGAATATATGCAGTAGTCATTTGAAAGCAAAATTTTATCCGAAAAGCCTTTTTGGCAAAGTGCAACAAGGCTTTCTCCGAATATATTCATCTTTGAAGGAAAGCAAAAGCACTGATCCATTGATATGTAAAAGCCTTTGTCAAGCACTTTCTCAAGATAGTCTGCTTCGGGACGGATAGCCGTGTGTCCCACAATAATTTTTTCAGGGTTAGTCCCCTCTGAAAGCAATATATCAGTCTGGGTGAATACATCATCTCCCCTGTGCTCACAGTGAACATATATAGGAAGATTAGTTTCCTTTGAGGTTATTCCCATAGCTCTATGGCGTTTTTCAATTTCTTCTGTCACGCGGTATCTTCCCGATGCACACTTCAAAATTCCGGGAAGAACCTTTGTATCCTCCATTCCCTCGGTGCAATCAGCGATAAAAAACTCCGCCATTTCTTCGGGGGTATTGTAGTCTCCCGCAAATCCTGGAAACCAGTATGTACCGCTTGATGCGACGATGTGAACTCCCGATTTTTCCGAAACATCCGATAAAAGCTTTGCATCTCTTCCAAGATCAATCGGTGTGCCGTCAACAAACATTGTGACTCCGTATTTTTCGCGAAGACCTGAAAGTACCCTTGCGGCATAATCCGAAAGTTCATCTCTCTTAAGCCACTTTTTACCGAACGCTTTGGCATAATTATTATCCGTACAGCTTATATGTTCGTGGCAAAGTGCTCTGCCCTGAAAATTTTTATCAATTTTGCCTTTAACTGTCTGTATCATAAAAACACCTCTTTTTTACATTATACCATTTTGTCATTTTTTAGTCAACACAAAACAAACGGCTATCTATGCGGATAGCCGTTTGTTTTTCATGAAAAATGAATTATAAAGAAGTAAAGACTTATTTCATGTTTTCTTCGTAAGACTTAATCATCTTCTTAAAGATTTGTCCTGTACGGCTATCGTCAATAGCATCCTCATTAAAACCCTCATTTCCTGCAGGTTTATGGCGTTTTCTTAAAGCGGACAGGTGCTTTTCTATGGTATCTCCCGAGAATATCTTAACCGCAATTTCAACAACTCCGTCGTCTATCGGTGTAACATATATTTTATCAATATACCTGTTTATGAAGGCCGAATCAATCATATTCTGTCCCGCTTCACTTTCTGCCTTTAATAATATCTTCCGGATTGCTTCTATTTTTTCCTTGTATTCTGATTTTGAATTGATTTCATTTTCTATCTCTTCAATTTCAGAAGAAATTTCAGCGGATTCTTCTGAAATCTGCTTGTTCATATCAACAAAATCCTTATCGCTGATTTGCCCGGCAATATTGTATTCGAGCAGTTTTGATTTTTTCTTTGCCAGCAAATCCAGTCTATCTTTAAGCTTTTGTAATTCATCCTGTGATGAGTCATTTGCCAATATTTCGGTATACATATCGGTATATTCCTCAATTATCAAAGCAGCATCCTCAGCGGTGTCCTTAAATACGTCATAAAGAACCTCTTTGATTTCTTCCTCATAAATCGTAAATGAAGGACAGGATTCCGCTCCGTTATTGATTTTCCCGCTGCATATCCAACGGGAAACAGAGTTTCCCTTCCTGTCCTTGCTGTCCTTTCGGTAATACAATTTTCCGCAATGAGTGCAATACATTTTGCCCGTCAAAAGATTCGGGTGGTTACATTTGTTTTGTCTGTTCCTTACGTCCAGGCTGCGTCTTCTCAAAACTTCATTAGCTTGCTCCCAGAGTTCTTCGCTTACTATTGCAGGAACAATCTCCCCCGTTTCATCCTTAAACATAACCCATTCTTCCGGTGGCAGGAATTTTTGTTTTTTTGTAAACATATCAACAATTTTAACTTTATTTCCCACGTAATATCCTTTGTATTTCGGATTGGAAATTGTGTTTGACATTGTGCTGTGGCAAATACGTTTTCCGTTGTTATTGCGATAACCCTTTTCCCAGAAAATTTCTTCAATCTGATTCATACTGTACTTATCCGTGGCATAAAGGGTAAAAAGTTCCCGTACCATTTTTGCTTCATTTTCATCTATTACAAGCCTTTTATTGTCCTTCCGATAACCAAAAATACGGCTGTTACCAAGGACAACATTTTTCTTTATAGCTTCCTGATGACCGAATTTTATACGACTTGATAGTTTTCTTAATTCGTCTTGTGCTATACCTGACATAATTGTAAGTCGAAGTTCTGAGTCTTCATCCAGTGTATTTATATTATCGTTCTGAAAAAATACCCCTACACCACAATTTAAAAGTTCACGGGTATACTGAATACTGTCAAGGGTATTACGGGCAAAACGGGTAATTTCTTTTGTTATAACAAGGTCAAAAAGTCCTGCCATTGCATCACTTATCATATGATGAAAGTTCTCACGCTTTTTTGTGCTCATACCGGAAAGACCTTCATCTATATAGCCGTCAACAAACTCCCAGTTGGGATTTTTCTTTATAAATTCACGATAATACGAAATCTGATTATCAAGAGAATTTAACTGTTCGTCCTTTTCCGAAGAAACACGGGCATAAAAAGTAACACGGAGAGGAATTTCATAAATACTCTTTGTTCTCATCTGTTGTCTTATTGAATGTACATCCATTATATCAACTCCTTTTTATAATAACATATACACTCTGTTGTTCATTGTC
>JAUNRD010000467.1 GCA_030535815.1 Clostridia bacterium | reverse complement strand
CTGTTCATTTTTTCTTAATTGTAACAACAAAACTAAAATGCTGTTCGCATTTTCATACGTTTCGTTGTTCTGATAAAAATTTTTTCTTTGTTGAAATAAATTTTTATCTATCCATTTTCCAGGCTTTTTTGGTACGGAGAGGAGCCTTAAAGCGGTCTTCCATACATCCGCCCTTTTTCTCAAGAACAGATACACATCCTCTTATGCATCCGCCGCACTTAGCCATATTGTAGCCAACCCAGCTGGGGAAATACTTTTCAAGAGCGCCGTAAGCCTTCATAATTTCGGTTTCGGAAGCTTCTGTCTTACCTTCAAGTAAGTTAAGGTCGCCGTTTTCGTTTTTGTCGAAAACTTCCTTGGGAACGAAGGGATTGTAATATCTTCCGCCGTGGGTGTAGAATGCATAGCAACGCCACATATCAATGTCGCCCCACTCGCAGATTTTACCGTCCAGGTCAACTCTTACGGTCTTGCCGGAGTTGATTGCGGGAATGCAGGAGCCGGGACATTCTCTTACGCAGGCTCCGCAACGTCTGCAAAGAGGCTCGCCTGAATACATTTCGTCATACTCAAGCTCAGCATCGGTAAAGATGAATGCAACTCTCTGAAGAGGGCCGAATTCGGGTGTTAAGAGCATTTTGCTCCAGCCGATTTCACCAAGTCCGCAGGCAACGGCAACAAGCCGGAACTGGAACTGAAGGTCGGGAGGAACCGAGCCTTCTCTTGCAGCTCTTGTAAACTGAACACTTCTGTGGTGAGCTGTTGCTTTCTTGCCGCGCTCGATGTACTCGATCTGCTCTTCGGGAGAAAGGGAGTTACCCTCGCTTCCGTCCATGTCGGAAACGCATCCTCTTGCACCGGTGTTACGGTAAACAAAAGCCTCATATCCTGCGTCCTCAATTACTCTTCCTACCTGGTAGAGTACGTTGGGAGCAAAGATTTCGTTGATTCCGCCGTAAGCGATGGAGGGGTACTGATAAAACTGTGTACCTTCCTCAATGCCTCGCTGAACACCTCTCGGAATTCTGAAGGCAAAGCCGATTACGCTCTTTGCTTCGGGGAAAAGATAGGAAACATTCATTTCCTTGGGTGCACCCTTAAGTCTTGATATGGGTGCGATGCCGCACTTGTCGGCACCTGCCGCATATGCAGCTTCTTTGATCATTTTTGATGTAAGCATACTTTTTTCCTTTCCTTAAATTTTAATCTTGAGATTCAACCGTTAATATATCAGGGTTTCTTTCTGTCAGAACCTTATTAAGTACATTTTCACAATAGCCGCATTCACTGCAGTTTTTGTTGCAGGAGGCAACCATTTTTCCGAAATCGTCGGGGAAGGCGGAGTTATCCAGAATCTTTCCCTTAAGGGATGCTGTATGGTCGGGCTCGGTAAGTTCTGTTACAGAGCCGTAGTATCTGCCCGTAAGATATGCGTGCATAATCCTCATAGGGAAGGGGTTTTGCCTTGTGGCAAGCTTTATTCCGTCGAAAAGACCGTCATAAAGATGAATATCCTCGGGGCGGACATAGTTTGAATCCTTAATCAGAGTTAAGAAATTCTTTTCGTCCTTTAGGTATTCGTGGCATAAGCCTTCAAAATTATAGGCATTATCCATTGCGGAAATTTCCTTTTCGTGGGACACTAAGTTATCGTGATAGGTTCTTGCGGGACAGTCTGAAAAACAGCCCGAATTTGCAAGCATATAAAGCTTTTTACCCGCATCATCGCAGTAGGAGCGCATTTTCTTTATGGCGTCAAAATTTCTGTTAAACTCTCTCTTTAAGTAAAAACCGTCGAAATACTCCTTCAAGTAGTCTGCCGCTTCGGGCGTGCCGACACCGATGTTGACGGAAGCCCTTACCGATAAAGCGGGGA
>JAUNRD010000466.1 GCA_030535815.1 Clostridia bacterium | reverse complement strand
TTTGGAGTAATTTCTTTAACTTCAAGCTTTTCGCCTTCAACAAGTTCAGGAGTATAGGTATATGTAAACTCGGGATCGGATTCGCCTTTAATCTTAAATGAATTGTCCGCGGTAATTGTAATAGCCAATTTTGCTATTGTAAGAGTCTTTACGTCCGTTGCAGGCGCATATGTGTCATTACCACCAAACTCCACTGCTATATCAGTTTCTCCTGCTTTGTATATTGTAATAATACCGCTGTCTGATACTGATGCGACATCAGGATCACTGCTTGAATAAGTGAAATCGGAAAAATCGTCTGCATTTTCAAGCACTACTTCAAAAGAAGCATCTCCGTAAGTTTTAGCTTCAAAATCCTCTATGGTTACAGTCGCCATCTTCTTCCATAAAAGCTTTCCTTCTGATGCGCAGGCAACCAGCTCTGTATTTTCATCATTAAATACATTCTCAACTATGCCATTTAAATCTTCCGATATTTCTCCGAAAGCTGTTCCAGCCTGATTTTCCGAACCGACAATCCCTATTGTTCCGCAGAAATCCTCTTCCAAAATAATTTTGCTGCCTTCTCCCAGTACGATATTGGAATCGTTATCCGTTAAATTGGCTTCCCCTCCTACTATGACTGACTTTTCCTTTTTAACCCCAATTCCTCTTTCGCAATTCTCAATAGTTCCACCGCTGACCTTTAATGTGCCGTCCGATGCATTTATACCAGTGGGACAGTCCTTTACTAACCCATTAAAATCCAATGTCCCTTTCACAACATCTATACCTAAAGCAGTAGAATTTTTAATTGCTGTATTTTCTCCTAAAATCACATTTGTGCTTGTATCATTAAGTACAATTCCGTTTCTGAATCCGGAAATCTCAACTGTTCCTTCTTCTGCATCAAGCTTTCCTTCGTTCAAATATATTCCGTTAGTGGCACTGTCCCCTGCTGAAATTGTAATTTCTCCGGTTATGGTTATATCTGCGTGATTTGCATTAATACCCTCACTGTAACCTTCAATCAGAACATTGCTTCCGCTTATGATAAGCTCAGGTCTGTTAGACTGAGCCCTGCTGCACTGTATCGCAGGTCCGCCATTTGCGGTAAATGTAACATTATCGGATATTTCCAGGCTGCTTTTTCCGCTTCCCAAATTGTTTCTAACTTCAAAAAAGCCCTTTGCATCAGGGTTTTCCTGAGTTAATGTTATGTTACATACTGTGATATGTGCTTTTAACACCCTGATGCTTCCCTGGGGCCCTCCGTCCCAGCCGGTTATTGATTCTGTTGCCGTAAGCGTGTAGCCGTTGCCGTCTAAAGTAAAGCTTATTTCATCGCCGTTGTATGATACCACGTTGTCAAAAGAAGCATTGGACAAAAGTTCAATGGTTTCTCCGTCCTGAACATTTGCAAACGCCTCAGCTACAGTTGCATATTTAGTTTCGCCTATCTGAGCCACTTCGCCTTCGGCATTTGCTCCAATTACACATATGCTCATAAGCACAAACAGCCATATAAAACTAAATTTTTTCATATAAATCATCCTTTCCCATTATAAAATTGTCTCATCAACATTATACTATCCTACCTTTCGAGATACAATCCAAAAAATAATACAAAAAGTTTATTTTTCGAAACAGTAATCAGCAATTATTGCATTTTACCCCCACGTATTTTCATTCTTTTCAAAATTTGTTTAACTTTTTTGTTGCTATATTATTTCTTTAATGGTATAATTATCAAAAAGGAGGCATCGTTATGAATTATAAAAACAAAGTCAAAACTATCTGTGACGAAATAACAAGCCGTATTGAAAACATACACATATCATATTTTAAGGATATAGACAAGCCATTATTTTTAATTTCCGAACAATATCCGGGCGTATGG
>JAUNRD010000465.1 GCA_030535815.1 Clostridia bacterium | reverse complement strand
GCTTGTTCACGCGAGCGAGAATTTTTATGGTGCGGAGTGCTCTACGGACATGGCCGGGCCCCAATCTTTCTTGGCGAACGAGGCTGACCGTTTGTGGGTGTCGGTGTATGATGGCTTTTCGCGTATGGCTGTGCCTCTTTTTATGATTGTGTCGGCTTATTTGTTGGTGCCGATGAAAAAGGGGCTGACGTCGTGGCAGTTTTATGCGCGTCGTTTCGCGCGTATTGTGCCTCCGTTCCTTGTTTTTATGATTTTATATAGTACGCTGCCTCTGTTGTGGGGACAGATTGATGCTGCTACTTCTATGAAGGATCTTTCGCGTCTGTTGCTCAATTTTCCTACAATTGGGGGGCATCTGTGGTTTATTTATCCGCTGATTAGTCTTTATCTGTTTATTCCGATTATTTCGCCTTGGCTCGAGAGGGCTTCGGCGCGTGAGGAGCGTTTCTTTATCGGGCTTTTCTTGCTATCGACCTGTATTCCTTTCCTTAACCGCTGGTGTGGCGAGGTGTGGGGGCAGTGTTTCTGGAACGAGTTTCATATGTTGTGGTATTTTTCGGGATTCTTGGGGTATCTGGTGCTTGCTCATTATATTCGTGTGCATCTTGCGTGGAGCCGCAGGAAGCGTTTCACAGTGGGATTGATTGCGATGCTTGTAGGTGCTTTTCTGACTATTTATTCGTTCTATACTCAGGCTGTTCCGGGGGTTGTTCACTCGACGCCTGTGATTGAGCTTGGATGGGCTTTCTGTACTATTAACTGTGTGGTGCTGACGGCGGGTACTTTCTTGATGTTCACTTGTATAGAAAAGGTGAGTGCGCCGGCTGTTGTTACGGATATGTCTAAAATGAGCTACGGAATGTATTTGATGCACATCTTTTGGTTGGGTGTGTGGGTTACGCTGTTCAAGCATACGTTGGCTCTGCCTACGGTGGCTGCAATTCCGGCTATTGCCGTTGCGACGTTTGTCAGTTGTTATCTGACGACAAAAATTATTTCGTTTATTCCGGGTAGTAAGTATATTATCGGATAATATCTCTTTGATATTCAATAATTTGCTTTTTGATATACTTTGAAAAGTGATTAAAAAGATATAAAAATAAAAGCTCCATCTTTAGATGGAGCTTTTATTGGTGCTTTTATAATTGTGCGATTGCAGTGCCTTCAATCTCTACAAGAAGTTCGGGTCGGCAGACGTCTGCTTCAATATAGTGCTTGGGGACGTCGGGGTAATTTTCTTCCATGAAACGGATAACTTCGGGGGCATCCTTGCTATTCTTTATATAGGTGCGCAAGAGGGTGTAGGTGCTTCCTATTGTTGCTACGGGAATATTCTCGGACGCAACCAACTGCTTGATAATGTGCATAGTCTCGGCTGTTTGTTTGGTTGCATTGTCGAGCGAAAGGCTATCTTCGCCTTTTATTGCTGCTGTTCCCGAAATATAAATTGTGTCGCCCACGATGCGTGCGCGCTCAAATTTTGGAGTGGTGCGCAGGGGCTCGTCGCTCTTGCCCGTCAGCACTTTTTGCGAGTAGTTGTGTGCCGATATTTGCAGGGGATTGTCAATCGCGTGGCTCACAACTTTTTCTCCCTTAATAGCATACACTTCTATCATTACTCCGCCACAAGAAGTGCCGATGCCTGTGGCTGCAGGGTAGCCGTTCGGCCATTCTGTATTGTTGTAGAAACGGCTGCGAGCGTCGTTAAACTCTTGATAATTTTGTCGGCCTTCGCGCATCAAGGTTATTTGCTCAATATAGTTCCACTGACGATAAATGTCGTTAATATTGAAGCTGTTCTTGGCGAGTATATTGCCCAACTGCGCAAAAATCTCGGCCGACTGCTCTTTGATGCTGCCATCCGGCGATTGAGGCGTAATTCCCTCT
>JAUNRD010000464.1 GCA_030535815.1 Clostridia bacterium | reverse complement strand
TGCAGTCAGAATGTTTGTGCGCAAGCCTATTATTCCGCGTGAGGGAATGCTGAACTCTATGTTTACGCGGTCGCCCTGTGCCTCCATAGACATCATTTCGCCCTTGCGACGGGTAATCATGTCTATCATCTTGCTCGAATAGTCGCTCGGTACGTTTATTGTCAGCTCTTCCACAGGCTCGCAACGCTCGCCGTTTATCTCTTTGTAGATAACCTGAGGCTGTCCCACCTGAAGCTCGTAACCCTCGCGGCGCATAGTCTCTATAAGTACCGAAAGGTGCAATACTCCGCGGCCGAACACTGTCCAACTATCCTCTTCGGGAGACTTGCTCACGCGCAGGGCAAGGTTCTTGTCAAGTTCCTTGTCCAGACGCTCCTGTATGTGGCGCGAAGTTACAAACTTACCCTCTTTGCCAAAGAATGGCGAGTCGTTGATGGTAAAAAGCATACTCATTGTAGGCTCGTCAATGCTGATAGGTGGCAGTGCTTCGGGGTTTTCAAAGTCGCAGATAGTGTCTCCAATCTCAAACTTCTCAAGGCCTACAATGGCGCAAATGTCGCCACAGCCCACACTCTGGGCGCGGCAACGGCCCAACCCCTCGAATGTATGCAGCTCTTTTATCTTTACTTTTGATTGTTCACCGTTGCGGTTCACAAGGGTCATATTGCTGCCCTCCACAAGCTCGCCACGATGTACGCGGCCTATGGCTATACGGCCTGTGTAAGGCGAATAGTCGAGTGAGGTAATAAGCATTTGCGGTGTACCCTCAAGCTTTTCGGGCGCAGGAATGTGCTCTATTATTGCGTCAAGCAGTGGCACCAAGCTATCAGTCTGGTTGCGCCAGTCTGTGCTCATCCAATTATTCTTTGCCGAGCCGAAAATAACAGGAAAATCCAACTGCTCCTCGCTGGCGTCCAAAGAGAACATCAGGTCGAATACCATTTCGTGTACTTCGTCGGGGCGACAGTTGGGCTTATCGACCTTGTTTACAACAACAATGGGCTTAAGGCCTATTTCCAACGCCTTCTGTAGTACGAAACGAGTCTGGGGCATGGGACCTTCAAATGCATCCACAAGCAACAGACAGCCGTCGGCCATGTTAAGCACACGCTCCACCTCTCCGCCAAAGTCAGAGTGTCCCGGGGTGTCGATAATATTTATCTTTGTGTTTTTATATTCTATGGAAACGTTCTTCGAAAGAATGGTTATTCCACGCTCGCGCTCAAGGTCGTTGTTGTCAAGTGTAAGAGCATCATTATCTTGCTCTTTTAATAAATTACCGGCCAACATCATTTTATCGACAAGCGTGGTCTTGCCATGATCGACGTGTGCAATAATGGCGATATTTCTAATGTCCTGCATACCTATTATTCTGAATTTGGTTGCAAAGGTACAATAAAATATCGAAAAACTCTCCTATTATTATATAACAGTGAGTGGGAAAAATATCTTTTTTTAAAACTTCTTGCAGAAAAAGAGTTATTTGTGATTGTTTTTTCGAAAATTATATATACCTTTGCGCCGCTAAAAACAAAGTTATACACCTAAAAACAAAATTGTCTATGTATTTAGATGCAGCTAAAAAACAAGAAATCTTTGGTACTTACGGAAAGTCTAACACTGATACAGGTTCTGCAGAGAGCCAGATAGCGTTGTTTTCGTACCGTATTGCCCATTTGACGGAACACCTCAAAGCTAACCGTAAAGATTATAGTACACAAAGAGCTTTGACAATGTTGGTAGGTAAGCGTCGTGCGCTCCTCAAATATTTGAAGGATCGTGACATTGAGCGTTACCGTGCTATCATTGCAAAATTGGGCTTGCGCCGATAATTGTTCGCTCAATGACAACTTTAAAAAGCCGACTGAATATTCAGGCGGCTTTTTTTGTCTGTAAGTGGTAAATGTA
>JAUNRD010000463.1 GCA_030535815.1 Clostridia bacterium | reverse complement strand
TCCTGAGGGGAAGCTGTCCTTTGCATAAGCGGTCCAGCCGTTTTTATCAACGTATCTCTCGTCAACGGGAACGCTGCCTTCAACCTTCATAGAATCGCCCGTAGGTGTAGTAGGAGCTACGGGAGCTGCAGGTGTAGTGGGTGCCGCGGGTTTTGCCGCTTCACCGCTTGTCGCCTCTACCACTTCAGCCTTAACGGATGAAAGTGCAACCTTTGAAAGTGCTGAATTTTCCTTCATAAGGTCAAATTCTGCTACAACTCCGCATCCGCCTACAACTTCAAGAATCTTAAACTGTACCTTTTTTACGGGGATGTTATTTTTGAATTTCACATTTTTTATTTCCATATCGCTTACAAAGCTGCCGGATGCAATAAGTTTGAAGTCATCGCTTCCGTCAGAGCCGTAGAACTCATACTTTGTAACACGGCCTGTGGTGGAGTTGCCCTCTCTGGGGGTGTAAACAAAACCGGAAATAACGTATTCTGCTCCTAAATCAATCGTAAGGTCATAAGGAGGAGGAGTCTTGTTTTCTGCCTTACCGTCTATTGCTTCGTAGTATGTGTGCCAGTAGGTTTCTCTCTTACCGTCAAGCACCCATTTACCGTCCATATTTCCCATAGCACTGGAAACCTCTGTTTTCCATGTGCTCTTTTCATATACAGCACTGTTGTTGCTTTCTGCAGCCTCTTCCTCTTTTATTGCCTCAAGAGTTGCACCGCTTATATCGGAAATCGCCTTTTTGCTGAGGGATGAATCTTCCGCAAGAAGGTCAAATTCTGAATACAACAGTTTTAGCTTCGATATTACTGTCAAACTTAACCATCTGTTCTTCAAGCTTCTTTTCAAACTCACCGGATTTAATAAGCTTTAATCCTGATGTTTCATCAGCTGCATAAAGTTCATATTTTAATACAAATCCTGTGGTGGATCCACCTGTTCTGGGAGTATAGGAAAATCCTGAAATAACAGTTTCCGAAGGCAGCGTTATGGTAAGCTCGTGAGGAGCACCTGCTTTATTCGCCGCCGTACCTTCAACTACTTCATAAAATGAATGCCAATAGCTTTCAATTTTTCCGTCTATTGCATATTTTGCACTGTCACCGAAAGAGCTTGAAGCCTCTATCTTCCAGTCCTTTTTATCAAGCTTTGCATCTTCTGCACTTACAGAAAATGCACCGAGAGATAAAATGAGGCAAATTGTAAGTAATAATGATATTAACTTTTTCATATTTTATCCCTCCTTAGTTTAAGTGCGCCTTTGCGCCTGCAATCATTCCATCACTAAGACCGGTTCTGCTCATTGCAAAAATTCCGTCTCCTGCATCATAAACCTTCCATCCCAAGCAATCAGAAAGATATGTATGAGGAACATAGGGAATTCCGTTAAATATCTTTACGGGATTTGTGAGTGTATGATAATAGCCGTTTATTCTCAAATCTGTTGAACCAACCTCGGAATAAATCCAGTAATAGTCACAGATTTCGGAATTTTCATTAAGCTTATGGGTTGAGATGTGAAGAATCTTATCTTCTGCATCATATACCATCTTTGTTTCGCCGTTGCCTAAGATATCCTCAAGAGCTTCTGCGGGATAGTATAATACGCCATTTTCCATAACGGGAACGAATCTTGTGTCGGGCTCATATACCCTCATCTTGCCGCCGTCTGCAATCATCTTTCCTCTGCCTTCGCCAATCATTGCACCGTCCTGGAATGCCGCTTTTTCAGCATCGCTTAATGCAACCTGTGCAATTTCTGTGTAAAGGAAGTTAAAGCGTCCCATGGGAGCAACTGATCCTCCGTTGTAGAATTCTACAATGTCTCCTTTGCAGTCAACAGAGTCTGTCCACTTGAATTCAAGGTCAGCCTTTCCTGTTTCACCGATTAATGCCTTGGGAACTGCAATA
>JAUNRD010000462.1 GCA_030535815.1 Clostridia bacterium | reverse complement strand
ATTATAATAACACATACGTTGTAGGATACACCGGGGAATGCCATTTCAAAAAGTCTTGAAAGACCGTTGTAAAGCGATGCTGTGTAAGGAATTAAGAATATGAAAACAATTGCCGAAGCAACTATTTTTAAAGAATTGCTTTCAAAACGTTTTCCGAAATATTCGGGCATTGTGGCAGTGCCTAAGTGCTGAGTCTGAAGACGTGTTCTTCTTCCCAAGATAATCCAGGCAAGAAGAGAACCGATAAAGGCGTTACCGAGACCGATCCAGGTTGAAGCCACGCCGAACTTCCAGCCGAACTGACCTGCATAGCCTACGAAAATAACCGCTGAGAAATAAGATGTACCGTAAGCAAAAGCTGTGAGCCAGGGGCCTACATTTCTTCCGCCTAAAACGAAGCCTGATACATTTGTCGCACTTTTTCTGCAGTATACTCCGACGCCGACCATAACCGCGAAGAATACCACCAACATAATAATTTTTACTGCCATTTTAACCATCCTTCCATAATACATTTTTTCTTCCAAAGGACAGCCGGCAATAAAAAAACCGCCCTCCGGAAAATTAACCAGAGGACGGACATAATAATCCGCGATACCACCTCAGTTTACAGGTTCCTCACGGCAACCTGCCTCATTGAGTAAAACAAAAAAACCGTACTTCCGTGCTACTCACTCGCTTTGACGGGCGAAACCCGTCGGGGCTTACTTACTTCTTCCCCGAAGCTCCCGGACCGTATTCAGTAAACCCTCAGATTACGGCTTGCACCAACCGCCGCTTCTCTTGGCTCTCAAGGTAAACCTACTTGCTTCCGTTCACAGCCTTTAGCATACCCATTTATGCTTACAGGCATTTTAGCACACTGAAGTAAAAAAGTCAATACCTTTTTTATCTTTTATTGTTCCTTTAATTTTTCACTCTGATAATGCAAGGTAAGTGCTGAAATAAGTTCATCTAAATCGCCGTTCATAATGGCGTCAATTTTATGAAGGGTAAGACCTATTCTGTGATCGGACACTCTTCCCTGGGGGAAGTTATAGGTTCTTATTCTCTCACTTCTGTCGCCGGTTCCCACCTGACTCTTACGCTCGGATGCCACCTTTTCGTGCTGCCGGGACTGCATAAGCTCATAAAGACGGGAACGGAGAATTTTCATGCCCTTGTCCTTGTTTTTATGCTGACTCTTTTCGTCCTGACAGCTTACCACAAGTCCCGTTGGAATATGAGTGATACGAACTGCACTGTCCGTTGTATTAACGCACTGACCGCCGGGGCCGCCTGCACGGAAAACGTCGATTCGTAAATCATTGGGGTTTATTTCAACTTCCACTTCTTCAACCTCAGGAAGCACCGCAACGGTTACCGTGGAAGTATGGATTCTTCCCTGGGATTCGGTATCGGGAACTCTCTGCACTCTGTGAACGCCGCTTTCATACTTAAGGGTGCTGTATGCTCCCTGCCCGATTATCATAAAAGAAATTTCCTTTATTCCGCCAAGGCCTGTCTCGTTGGTGTTCATTATGTCAATTTTCCATCTTCTGGATTCCGCAAACATGGAATACATTCTGAAAAGGTTGGATGCAAAAAGTGCCGCCTCGTCGCCGCCGGCTCCTCCGCGGATTTCCATAATTACGTTTTTATCGTCATTGGGGTCTTTCGGAAGCATAAGTATTTTAAGTTCTTCTTCGCAAAGTGCTGCCGCATCAAGGGATTCATCAAGCTCCATCTTCGCAAGCTCGTGCAACTCCTTTGCAGAGGCATCCTCTAAAACCATTTTTGATTCTTCGATGGATTCTTTGTACTTTTTATATTCCCTGTATTTTTCCACGATGGGTGTCATATCTGCATGTTCTTTGCAGAGTTTGCTCCACTCATTTCTATCCTCCATCACGGAAACATCACTTATACTTT
>JAUNRD010000061.1 GCA_030535815.1 Clostridia bacterium | reverse complement strand
AAGGGAAGGTGATTTTTGTTTAAGCAAAAATCGGAAGGGTTGTTGTTTTTTCAAAGCATTCCCATCCGTAGGGGAAGACTTTGTTTTCCCGCTTCCGGGCGGATGTGGGCATCCGCCCCTACGATAACCTTATAACAAAAGAACTAAGGCGATGCCTTAGTTCTTTTGTGTCACCAGTTTCTGTCTTCATAGGGAGTAGAATCCACACCATCAGCTTTGAGTTTTGAAACCATTCTGTCAAGTTTTCCCTTCCACATCTTCTTAAACCATTCTGTATGACCAAACCATTTTACCAGAGTGGGGCTGATTGCATAGTAGGTTTTGACAAACGCTCTGCCATACCAGGTTTCAGCAAGAGTATAATCGCGATAACGGCGGAGTGTCCATACCTCAGGACAATCGTACGAGCCATAAACCGCTGTAGCAACATAGCAACCTCCTGTAGGCGCCGGAAGCTCAGGCGTTTCAAATGTCGAATCAACTGTTCTGATTTCTTCTCCTAACCTATTGAGTATTCTTGTTGCATACTCTCTGTTGAACCATTTCACATTCCCTGTCAAAAACGATACATACACTTTTTGATGTTTTGCAATACGTTCTTTCCTATCAGGAAAAACTTTCTTTAATCCTTCCTCTATCTCGTCATATATAGATGATACGGCAACAACTCTATTCGAACATTCACCAAACGCATTGTTTGTTGTAGAGAACTGATCATAGTGAGATACTGCACTTGATACAAACATCACACCGATTGCAATAGCTGAATAAATAACATCATCTATCGCTTTTGTTTTTTCGTCTTCATCAGTCAAATCACCAATAGCTGCAAATGTACTGTAAATACTGTTAGCAACGGAATTCGCTGCTGAGCTAATGTTCATAATTTTGCACGACATAGCTTCGTAGTACACACTGTAAAAAATAGCTTCCCAGTTTCCGGGAGCTTTCAACAGAATCTGGTCGTAGTATTTTTTTGCATTAGTGCTGTCAGATGATTCTCTGGAGCGACGTGCAAGAACAAGTAACTGTTCAACCTCCTTTGAAACATCGATTTGATTGGCCGCAACAGATCCCTCGTTTATAGGGCAACCGCAATCCGGGCAGCTTATCGCACGATCAGAAATTTGTTTTCCACATTCAGGACAAGAAATAATAGCCATATTTTATACCTCCTTTTTTGTATATTATAGCACCTTTTTGTCAATAATGCAAGCTTTTTTTAACTTCAAAGGTTTATATTTACCTTTTTTTGACAGCAAATGACAAATATATTACCATTTTGTAAAAAAACAATAAAGTTCCCGAAGAAATTTCTTCGGGAACTTTATTGTTTTTATTAAACTTATTTTACTAATTCGTAAGTATCTCTTGCGATCATAAGCTCTTCGTTTGTGGGGATAACAAGCATCTTAACAGTTGCGCCTTCTGCGGAAATGTCGTTTTCGTCAGAAGTTCTGAATGCCTTCTTGTTTGCTTCCTCGTCAACCTTTACTCCCATGAATTCAAGGTTCTTACCAACTCTTGAACGGTACTGGGGATTGTTTTCGCCGATACCGCCTGTAAATACGATGGCGTCAACTCCGCCCATAGCTGCAGCATAGCCGCCTACATACTTTGTAATCTGGTGGCAGAGCATGCTTTCGATAAGCTTATAACGCTCGTTACCGTTTCTTGCGCCTTCTTCAATGTCACGGTTGTCACTTGTTGTCTGAGATACGCCAAGGATACCGGACTTCTTATTAAGAATATTGTCTACTTCCTTCGCTGTAAGACCTTCTTTTTCCATAAGGAAAGGAATGATAGCGGGGTCGATAGAACCGGAACGTGTACCCATCATAAGACCGTCAAGAGGTGTAACACCCATTGTTGTATCAAAGGACTTACCGCCCTTTACAGCTGTGATGGAAGAACCGTTACCAAGGTGGCAGGTTACAATGTTGATTTCTTCGGGCTTCTTGCCAAGCATTTCAGCAGCTCTTGCTGTTACATAACGGTGGCTTGTACCGTGGAAGCCGTAGCGACGAAGCTTATACTTTTCATAGTATTCATAGGGAATTGCATAAAGATATGCAAAGTCGGGCATTGTCTGATGGAAGCCTGTATCAAATACACCAACCTGGGGAACGTTTTCTCCCATAATTTCTGTACAAGCCTTGATACCTGTAAGGTTTGCAGGATTGTGAAGGGGGCTGAGTTCCGAGCACTCCTTAAGAGCTTCGATGATTTCGTCATTGATGATAACGGAACCGGAGAACTTCTCGCCGCCGTGAACAACTCTGTGTCCTACTGCGTTGATTTCGCTCATAGAGGAAATTACGCCGTATTCAGCATTTGTAAGAGCATCGATGATAAGTTTGATGCCTTCGCCGTGGTTTGCCATCTGAACGTCTACCTTATGGGTATAGTCCTTTGCGATGTTAACGTGCTTGAAGTTACCGCCTTCGATACCGATTCTGTCGCACTGACCCTTTGCAAGGAGTGTTTCATCGGTCATATCAATAAGCTGATACTTGATGGATGAGCTTCCTGCGTTGATAACTAAGATTTTCATTTTAGAAATCTTCCTTTCTTATATTTAGTTTATTATTTCACTTAATTTGTTTTTTATTGCGCCGAATTTCGAAATAAAATTTCTTTATTGATTACAAAAACCGCTGTTTGCGTTTTTTGTATTTCTGTTCATCCGTTCCAAAATACTGTTCGTATTTTTTCACGAACGGACGAATTTCGAAATAAAAATTCTTTGTTGATGCCAAAAAACGCTTATTTGCGTTTTTTGTATTTCTGTTCATCCGTTCTAAAATACTGTTCGTATTTTTCACGAACGGACGAATTTCGAAATAAAATTTCTTTGTTGAAATTTTATTTCTGAGCCTGTGCCTGAACACAAGTGATAGCAATAACACCAACGATATCGTCTGCACTGCATCCACGGGATAAGTCGTTGATGGGCATTGCGATACCCTGAGTGATGGGGCCGTATGCTTCAGCCTTTGCAAGTCTCTGAACAAGCTTGTAGCCGATGTTTCCTGCATCCAAGTCGGGGAATACAAGTACGTTTGCCTTACCTGCAACCTTGCTTCCGGGAGCTTTGGACTCACCAACAGAGGGAACGATTGCGGCGTCTAACTGAAGCTCGCCGTCAACGTTTAATTCAGGATGCTGTTCCTTAACGATTCTTGTTGCTTCAACAACCTTATCAACATCTGCGTGCTTTGCACTTCCCTTTGTGGAGTGAGAAAGCATTGCAACTCTTGCCTCTTCCCCTACCAAAAGCTCAAAGGATTCTGCAGAGCAAGCAGCGATTGCAGCAAGCTTTTCGGGATCGGGATTCTGCTCAAGACCGGAGTCTGCAAATACGAAAGCACCGTCAGCGCCGTATTCGCAGTTGGGAACTACCATAAGGAAGAATGCAGATACTAATTTTACGCCGGGCTTTGTCTTTATAATCTGGAGTGAGGGACGAAGTGTGTTTGCTGTAGAGTGGCAGGCACCGGATACAACACCGTCAGCATCTCCTGCCTTTACCATAAGGCAAGCATAGTACATATAGTCGGAAAGAACTGTTTCCTTTGCTTCTTCATATGTAACGCCCTTGGACTTACGAAGCTCTACGAAAAGGTTTAAGTATTCTTCTGTCTTTTCATAGGTGAAAGGATTGATGATTGTTGCCTTGGACATATCAAGACCCTTGCTGTTTGCCTCAACCTCTTCGGGAGTACCTATGATTACGATGTTGGCAATGTCTTCCTTTAATACCTTTTCGGCAGCCTCAAAGGTTCTTCTGTCCATAGACTCAGGAAGAACTATTGTCTTTTTGTCCTTCTTTGCTCTTTCGATTGTTTTTTCAAGAAATGTGCTCATTTTTTCTCCTTCTTTCAGAAAAATATTGATTTTTATTATATATTGATATAAAATAATAAACAGATTAAGAAAGGGGTGGCAATATGAAAATTGCGGCGATAATAGCAGAATACAATCCGTTTCATTCGGGACATAAGTTTCATATAGAAGAAACCAAAAAAATTGCCGATGCCGTAATTGTCATTATGTCGGGAAGCTTTGTTCAGCGAGGCGAATGTGCCATCTATTCAAAGTTTGCCCGTGCCAAGGCAGCAACTTTATCCGGTGCCGACCTTGTTTTAGAGCTCCCCTTTTTGTATTCAACCGCATCAAGCAGAGATTTTGCTTACGGTGCAGTAAAAATATTAAACGCACTTAATGTGGTGGACTGTCTTTCCTTCGGTTCAGAATCAGGCGATATTGAGTTTCTGAAAAAACTCGCATCCTACGAAGAAACCATAGAATTCAAAAGCATATTAAAAACCCTTATCGCAGGCGGCATGCCCTATCCGAGAGCGAAGATGATAACCCTGGAAAACTGCCGTCTTCCCTTTACCGAAGATCCTAATGACCTTCTCGCCACAGACTACATCGGTGCCATAAATTCACTTGGTTCAAAAATAGCACCCGTATGTATAAAGCGCACCGTTGCACACGATTCTTCTACCGAGGCAGATGGCTTTTTAAGTGCAAGTGCAATAAGGAATAAAATCAGGGAAGAATCCGATGTTTCATACTATCTTCCCCACTCCTTCTCCGAGAAGCCCTTGTTCTACGAAAGCCTTTCACCCTTAATCGCCTACAGCGTGATGAATCTTTCAAAGGAAGACTATCCCGTGAGGGGAAAAGCGGATTCGGATTTAATTGCCACCATCAAGAATACACCTTTCGGAAAGGATATAAATTCCTACCTATATAATATTAAATCAAAAAGGTATACAATGTCAAGAGTAAAAAGAACATTATTGCACATTTTGTTAAATTCCGGCGAAAAAATCCCCGAATTTTCACCCTACGCCAGAGTTCTTTCGTTAAATACGACGGGAGCGGAAATATTGAAACGGATTAAAAAAGAGTCTGATATTAAAATCATAACAAAGCCCGACTCCTCTTACGAAAAAGAGAATATTTCTTTTGCTCTTGACGTAAAAGCCACCGATGTAAGAAATATGGTTCTTTCAAAGGAAAGCGGCGAAG
Organism: Clostridia bacterium; assembly: GCA_030535815.1. Lineage (GTDB taxonomy): Bacteria > Bacillota > Clostridia > CAKSNL01 > HGM11501 > HGM11501. The sequence goes on along the minus strand of JAUNRD010000061.1, from coordinate 3,459 downwards.
ATTACTTAGTCAGCCCCTTTGTATTAAAATAATTTACATTAAGCGAAAAAAAGTACTTGCTTTTTTCGCTTTTTTGTTGTATAATAATTAATCGAACGCCGGTGTGTTGGAATTGGCAGACGAGGTGGACTCAAAATCCATTGCCAGCGATGGCGTGCGGGTTCAAGTCCCGCCACCGGCACCAAATAAAAAGGTCGTATACCAAAGGTATACGGCTTTTTTATTTGCATACTGATGAAAGGGACTTGAACGTGTCGCAGGCAAAAATGCCCGAATGGGCTTTTGCCGAAGGTTTTGAAAACGACAGTTTTCGAAACTCAAGCTCCCGCCCTAAAAGCCACGATTCCTCTCTATCGGTAAGCCTATACATAAAATTAACTTTTGTGTACCGCAAGGTATATTGCTCTTTTTATTTGTATACTGATGAAAGGGACTTGAACGTGTCGCAGGCAAAAATGCCCAAATGGGCTTTTGCCGAAGGTTTTGAAAACGACAGTTTTCGAAACTCAAGCTCCCGCCCTAAAAGCCACGATTCCTCTCTATCGGTAAGCCTATACATAAAATTAACTTTTGTGTACCGCAAGGTATATTTAAGGTATATTTGCATCTTTCGCACTCTCCTATGTCCCAAATCCAGGATGTTTTTCGTTGACTACCCCATATATTTATGCTATAATAACTCCGGAAAAGGAGAGGAATATATATGAACCCTATTACATACATCCCGGAATCACTACTTACAAATAACACAATAAATCCTGATAACATATGCTATTCGATGCGCCTTTCAGGAATCAAAAAAAGAAAAACGACACCTGCTGCTCAAGGAACTTTTTCAAGTCTCATGTCCGGCTTAAGCAATGCAATCACTTCCGTAATAACTGATGCCTGTCTCATAAGAATGACCAATTCCGAAGTATGGATTGTATCTGAGAAAAACGCCCCCGTACATATAAACCTTTCAGACATAAACAAAAGTGCAGAAATGCATCCCGGCGAAGTAAGAGCATCATTGTTTTTTCAGACAGGAGAACTGGAAAGCGCAACCTATACCCTTAACTCAGACAATATGCTCACATCTTTCGGTGGAAATCTGAAACAATTCATAGAAGATTTTTCAAATATGCAGTGCGAAAATCTGTCGGGAGATTTTTTCTCTGTCATAATAAGCAAAAACACAAAAAGCCCCGAATTATACTCTTTTGCACAGGCCGCAAACTCTTATACGCTTATAAGCTACGATAACAATGGTATTCACTTAATTAACCAACGCAGAAAAATAGCATATTCAAGCATTGTTGCCATCCATCAGTCAAACGGATATACCGCCATCCTTTTCAGAGAAAATAACGAGTACTTATTTGCAGAGATTATGAAATCCCTTCCTGCCCAATTACCTGTTCAGGATTTAAATCTTATCAGGAATACGGGCTCTTACGAAAAGTCCGTCTCACTCCCCTTCCCTGACGGCATTCTGCGTGCCAACAGCTTTATAGCCGCTTTTTCGGTTAACAGCCTTTCACTTTTTTCAATTGATGATAAGCTTTATTCCGTAAAAGGCAACGGCGTTGCGGAGTGCGGAGTTTTCAAAAGTGAAGCAGATATTTATGTGAAAACCTCCGACGGTGAAACATTAAAATATCCCGGCTGTGAAAGAATAACAGACGTATTGTCCCTGCTCCCTTCAGGCTATTCCCAGATATTCATGACTCCCGACGTTCCACAGCCATTTTTATGCAACGGAAACATAATTTCCTTCACCCATGATAAAGCAGCCATAAAATCAGAAAGCTATACATTTGAGTTTTCTAAAATGACAGACTGTCACTATACAGTAGATGACTTCAGTTGTACCATTACCTTCACCTATAACGGAGAAAAATTCACTCTGTGTACGGCAAACCCTCTCGGCGTACATATATGCAAAACCCAGGAGAAGGTTTATGTCTCCACTCTTGCCGAAAGTTATACCATAAACCAACTTTACGACTGCTATTACCAGCGTTGCTCCGAAAACTATCTGGCGTGCACATTTTCTGAAATTTTCAAGACCGAGAAACTTCTTAACGTAGACAATTCTCCTTCAGAATTGATAGCAGCCCTCTATGCTGAAGACAGCCCGGTTTTACGAAATACATTTCAGAGTATATTGGGCAACTTCAAGGTTCTTGATGACCTTCAGTCAGCCCTTATCCAGAAAGTAACTTTGCTTGAAATCCAACGCAAAAAAATCCAGAAGCTATACGATGAGTGGGCATTATATTATCCCCACTATCTGGCTACCATCCAGGTGCAATGGCTGCGATATGTGTTCGGAGATGATGTAAGTTCCAAAACATTGGACAACGAATACTGGAAATGTGTTAACTTTCATAAGCGCATCCTTTCAGGCAGTAACAACTACATTCAGAATACTATGTCAGAAATCGGTTCATGCGTAGAAAACATATCCGAAGCACTTCCGGACGAGGCAAAAAGAACAGACGTGGCAACCAATTTAAGAATAAATCCTAATATCACACAAAACATATTAAAACGCGGAACCGATGCATTGCACGCCACTACCGCAGGACTTGAGCTTTCAAACATTTTCTTAAACGGCATTTCAGCAGCAAATCCTCTCGCCATATCAATGACAGCAAAAATGCTGGTGGATTCTTATACGAAGGATTTAACCTTAAGAAAAAATATCCGCACATTCAGCCTGCAGGCTTTGGAATGGTGGGAAATATTCATAAAAGGAATACGTATCCAGATTATGGAATTATCCCATGCCTTTACCACATACAACAAAATGTGTATCAAGCGCGACATTGAGCTTTTCAAATCGCTGGCTGATGATAAAAAGGAACAGGTAAAAGTCAAACTTGCCGGAGGCCTGAAAATGAAAATATCAGAAAGCATAGACGATAAATTCATGGAGGTACTTCCTCAGTTCAATTTAAGAATTTCAGACATAATTGAAAATCTGGATGCCGCAGGCTCTGCACTTCCCGATATTATTGATGATTTCAAAAACAACTTATACATATAAAAAAGCAGGCAATGCCTGCTTTTTTATTTTTCATTAAAAGTTACAGTGAATACCGTTCCCTCTCCCAGTTCACTTTCAACCGCAATATCTGCTTTGTTTATAATAGCAATATGCTTTACTATGGAAAGCCCCAGTCCCGTTCCGTTCACCGTTTTGGAGTGACTTTTATCCACCCTGAAAAATCTTTCAAATATGCGGTTTATATCTTCTTTCGGAATTCCGATTCCGGTATCTTTTACGCTTAACGTATTACCATCCACACTGACTATTACGCTTCCGTTTTCTTTATTGTACTTAATCGCATTTTCACAAAGATTATATACAAGTTCCATTATCTGACTGTAATTAGCCTCAATAATAAAGCCTTTGCCCGTTACATAAAAATCAATATCACGTTCGTCCGCCAAAGGCTTGAGCTTATCCTT
>JAUNRD010000461.1 GCA_030535815.1 Clostridia bacterium | reverse complement strand
AAATTCCAACGCAATAACGGCAACTACCGCAAGCCCACACAACAAAAAAAAGAAGATTCAAGCCTGCGCAACAACACAGGAACAAACCCTATCGAAGAGGACCCTGCAAAAGCAAGCGCAACAAAAATAGAGAAACGCGTACAGTTGGAGCTTGACATTTGGAAAGCAAAAGACAGAGACGACAGCAAGTCTGTCAGCAAGCTGAGAGAAGAGGCCGACGACCTTGCAAAAGAAATGACACAGGCCGAGCTTGACGCAGCCTACAAAAAACTGAAAGACCTTAAAAAAAGAATGTAAAAATCGCAACCCGCATATATTCCCTTGATAAACTACTTCCCAAAGAAGCGGTTAATCAAGGGAATTTTGTTTACAGGAAGGTCCTTCTTTACAAAATAGGCCACATACACCCCAAGCAACAGAGTGTTACACAAAAGACGCAAATATATATTCTCTACGGGCAACATTTCGGCAGCAGCATAAAGCACCGCAAAAAGTACCGCATAACCCAATATAGCCTTAAGGTCGTAAGCAATAGGGTTGCGACGCTGCCCCACAAAATAAGAGAGAAGCATTGCCACAAAATAGCTTGTAAACGACGCCCACGCACAGGCCATATAACCGTATCGAGGGACAAAAGCAATATTCACCGCAAAGAGCAACGCACAGCCCACAAAAGAAAAAACAGCCCCCCACCACGTCTCGTCATTCAGTTTGTACCAGAAAGAGAGATTAAAATAAATACCCATAAAAACCTCGGCAGCCATAATGTAAGGAACAACCTTTAAGCCGCACCAATAATCGGGACTTATAATATATTTTATAAGGTCAAGATAAAAGACAACCACCAAAAAAGCCAGCAGAGCAATGGCAATAAAATATTTCATCGCCTGAGCATACAACACCTTTGCATCTTTCTTGTCACGATTGCCAAAGACAAAAGGCTCGTAAGCGAAGCGGAAAGCCTGCATCAGCATAGCCATTATAGCCGCCACCTTCACCGAAGCACCATAAACGCTCAATTCCACCCTACCCTGCTGTCCCGGCACAAGCTGAGGATAGAGAATCTTGTCGGCATTCAAGTTAAGAATACCCGCAATTCCCAGCAGCAGCAAAGGCCACGAATAAGAGAGCATTTTCCCGAGCAACCGCACATCGCCCGTCGGACGGAAAAGCCGCATTTCGGGAATAAAAAAGAGAGTGATAAAAGAGGTACAGAGCAAATTAATGAGAAACACATAATAAGACTGCTTGTCGGGCGAGTACAGACTGCCGAAAATAGACGGATAATCCCTCGCAAGCACAGGCAACGCCACAAATACAAACAGATTAAGAATAATATTCGAGAAAATATTCAACAGCTTAAGCGAGGCAAACTTCACCGGACGACCTTGAAAGCGCAAAAGCCCGAAAGGAATAGCCTGCAACGCATCCAGCGCAACAACCACCGCCATCATCTTTAAAAACTCAGGATGCTGCGCGTAACCCAACAGAGCCGACAGCCCGTCTATGGAACAAAATACCCCTGCAAGGAACAGCGCGCACAGCACACCCACCACCTGCATAGTCATCGAAAATACCTTCGACACATTGCCACTCTCTTTGTCGGCGAAGCGGAAGAAGGTCGTCTCCATTCCAAAAGTAAGCACCACCAGCAGCAACGCCGTCCACGCATATATGTTAGTAACAACACCATACTGCCCCGACTCCACACTCATCTTTGCAGTGTAGAGCGGCACAAGCAGATAGTTGAGGAAACGCCCCACAATACTGCTCAATCCATAAATTACCGTATCTTTAAAAAGCGATTGCAGCTTTGACATATTCTAAAAAAGTTCAGATTCAATATAATACACCTGGGGAAATTACGCCAAATAATTATAATATTCCGGATAATTTCACCGACACTTTAAAACTCA
>JAUNRD010000460.1 GCA_030535815.1 Clostridia bacterium | reverse complement strand
GGGGTTAGAAAACAAAATAAGCGGAATTGACGAGAAATATGATTTGGAGATATGGCACCGGTAATGCCAAAAAGGGAGAATTATTTGGATTATACAGTAAAAAAGGGTTCGGAAAAACCGAGCCCTTTTTTGCTGTGAAAGTCAGCGAATCTAACATTTTTCAATAAAAGTATGGAAAAATTCTATTGAACAGAAGGCGTGACAATGCTATAATGTCGGTAGATAAGCTGGAATAGTGTTTATTGGTGATTCAACTGAGAAAGGACAGAGAAATATGATAAAAAATATATCCCGTTCCCTTAAAGACCTTTTAGGCTCTGACTATATGGACGCCGTAATTTCGGTAGCCACTAAAATTTGCGGTATGGAAAAGGAAGAAGCGGAATTCCTTGCAAATGAAAAGGTTGACTTTTTTTCCGATGATTATATAGCGAAAATGGATGCTCTTGCGGAAAAAACAGGGGAAAAGCTTCTTAAAGGCTTTGAAAACAGCGAAAAAGGTGCACCAACCGATTCCTTCGGAAAGGCGGCGCACCAAAATATGGCTCCCATCGGAGGCTTTGGCTGTACCAGAATCGGTGAGGACGGAAAAGCATACTTGATCGCAAAGAGCGAGCATTATCATGCTTCGCTGGGTCACAATTTCCCGGGCTATAAGCTTATCAACAATGCGAGGAAGCTTGGCATATTGAATGCAACTCACAACAATACCAGAGGGTACATAACCCGTCTTGCGGAAAGAAGGATAATTGCTGCCGCAAACGGTGCTGCAACCGATGCTGAAATTGATGCAATTCTTGCATCCAAAGAGCCTCATGTATTAAACCGCATAATTAATCTTGAAACAGGAAGCCTTGCGGGAGAGGCGGGTATTAAAATGATGCTGTCCCGCTTTTATAAGCTTGACGGAAGCTATGGCGATCCTCTTTATGACGGCAAAATCCCGGTATTTTTAGTTATGGAAGACAACAAGGAAGGCCTTGGCGCAAACTACCACGGAACAACAATTATGGCGCAGACCTTCCGCGGAATGTGGCCTACATTCTATGAAAAGTGTGAAAAGAACGAGCTTTACAAGGTTGTGAGTGTAAAGAAAAACGATATAACGGACTTCGAAGAAAAAATAAAAAAATACAACAGCGGAAGCTATAAAACAGCGGGCTTTATCCACGAGATAATCCTTATGAACTATGCAGGAATCCGCCTTACAAAGGAGTTTTTGGGAAAAGCGCACGAGCTTTGTAAAGCAACCGATACTCTTATTATGGTTGACGAAATCCAGTCCTGTATGTGGTATGACGGAATGTTCCTTTTTAGAAAATACGGTCTTAAGCCTGACTTCGTAATGATAGGTAAGGGCTTTCCCGGCGGTGAATATTCCGCAAGTAAGCTTCTGACAACTGCGCCTGCGGATAATTTGAATCAGTTTGGTGCTCTTGTCACCAACGGTCAGGAGGAGCTTGCAAGCCTTTCATATCTCATTACTATGGAATTTTCTTCAGCCAACGGAAAAGAAATTGATGAAATGGGCGAAAAAATTGAAAAGGGCATTCTTGAATTAAGCAAAAAATATCCGGAGCTTCTTCCGCCACCCGAAGGTCTCGGACATCTTTCGGCAATACACTTTAACAGCGTGGAAAAAGCGGCGGAATTTACAAAGATAATGAACGGTATGTGTGTTGATATAAGTGCACAGCTTTATAAGCCGGACTGCCCGCCTGCAGTGCTTCTTAAGCCGCCGGTTATCACGGATGATAAGGTGCTTTCCGTACTGCTTGAAAAAATAAACGAAGGCTTGTTAAAGCTTAAGCCGAGGGGAGTCGAACACCACAAGCCTTAAACTTGTTAAATCCGCACACTTTCAATTTGTCGTCCTTGAAAGGCGTCAGCCTTACTTCGTCCTCCGCATTGAAATT
>JAUNRD010000459.1 GCA_030535815.1 Clostridia bacterium | reverse complement strand
GCAAGCTTACAGAACTTCTTGTTATGCAGGAAGAAGTTAAGACACTTCCCTTCGGCGATATCTGGGCTGAATATTGCGAACGCTGCGGCGTAAAGGGCGACGCTTCCTGGTACGACGAAGTTGTAGCATACGAAAAGGACGTTCTTTCAAAGAGAGCGTAAATTTACATATAAGAAAAAAAGATGGACGGTTTTCCGTCCATCTTTTTTGTCATTCTGAGGGAATTTATGACCGAAGAATCTTAAACATAGAGCCTTCAATCAGCTTATATCAAGCATATCCATATACTGGTTTCCGTTTTCTGCGATATAGTCCTTTCTGCCGTCTAAGTTGGAACCTAAGAAAAGCTCAAACATGTCTGCGGTTTCCTTGGCGTCTGAAGGCATAACCTTTATCAAACGACGGGATTCGGGACACATTGTGGTAAGCCACATCATCTCCGCTTCGTTTTCACCAAGTCCCTTTGAACGCTGAATGGTATATTTTACACCTTCGGCATCAAGGGGCGCTAAGATTTCATTCTTTTCATTCTCGTCATAGGCAAAGAAGGTTCTGCTCTTTTTCTCTTTTGTGTTGATTTCAAAGAGAGGAGTTTCCGCAATAAACACCTTTCCTTCCTCTATTAAAGAGGGGGTGAGAATGTAAATCATTGTTAAGACAAGGGTTCTTATCTGAAAGCCGTCATAGTCGGCATCGGTACAGATAATGATTTTGCTGTAGTTAAGTGCGTTAATATCAAAGTCTGAAAATTCCTTATTTAATTTGGTCTTTGCTTCGATTCCGCAACCCATAATTCTTATAAGGTCTAAAATAATATCGCTTTTGAAAATCTTATCAAAGTCAGCCTTTAAGCAGTTAAGAATCTTACCGCGGATGGGCATAATTGCCTGGAACTCAGCATCACGGCTCATCTTACAGCTTCCTGCCGCAGAGTCACCCTCTACGATAAAGAGTTCACGACGGGAAACATCCTTTGTTCTGCAGTCGATAAATTTCTTTATTTTTGTTGTAACATCGAGTGAAGAGGAAATCTTCTTGCTCTTTAAGTTTACTCTTGTACGCTCAGCTGTTTCACGGCTTCTCTTGTTTAAGAGAACGCGCTCTGCAATCTTGTCAGCTTCGGCGCGGTTTTCGATAAAGTAAACCTCTAAGTTGTGCTTTAAGAAATCTGTCAAGGCTTCCTTTATAAAGGCGTTGGTTACAGCCTTCTTTGTCTGATGCTCATAGCTTGCGATGGTAGAAAATGAGCTTATTATGAGAATAAGACAGTCTGCAATATCGTTAAATGTAATCTTGGATTCGTTTTTCTGATACTTGTTTGACTGGCGGATATACTGGTCGATGGCATAAACCAGTGCGGTTTTTGTTGCCGAATCGTGAACACCGCCATATTCAAGAAAGCTTGAATTGTGATAAAATTCTATCATAGGGTCAGAGGGAGTAAAGCAGAATGCCGCTTCCATTCTCACCTTGTATTCGGGCTTGTCGGCGCGGTCACGGCCGCTTCTTTCCGCTTCAATATAGCGGATGGCGGTTTCTGCATTTTCGCCTGCCAGCTCTTCGGCGTGGCCCTTTATGCCTTCGGGATAGCAGAATTCATATTTCTGCGTGCCTTCGGGAGTTTCATCGAAAAAGACAAAGGTGAGTCCGGCATTTACAATTGCCTGACGCTTCAAAGTTTCTGTGAAAAATTCGATAGGAATATTAATATCCGTAAAAACCTCAAGGTCGGGACGCCACTTCTGAACTGTATAGGTTTTCTTGGAGTTGGTTTCTATTTTTAAGAGTCCGCCTACATTTTCGCCCTTTTCAAAGTGGAGGGAATAGATGTAGTTGTCACGGCATACTTCAACATCCATATATTCGGAGGAGTACTGGGTTGCGCAGGCACCGAGACCATTTAAACCTAAACTGTAT
>JAUNRD010000060.1:2583-8569 GCA_030535815.1 Clostridia bacterium | reverse complement strand
GGTTGTATTTGGGGAATATTTTCGTTTGTTATCGCAATGCTGATTTCTCTTATTTGCGGAATTATTATCATAAAAAAACTGAAAGAAGCAAGCTTCGGACAGGAAATAAGAGAAGAAGGACCATCTTGGCACAAAAAGAAAAGCGGAACACCCACGATGGGAGGATTTATATTCTTTGCGGGGCTTGTTCCTGCGGCAGTAATCATATTGCTGCTCTCACAAATGGCTGATCTTACGGCTATAGCAGTGCTTTTGTGCGCTGTATTTTTCGGTATAATAGGCTTTTCGGATGACTATATAAAGGTTATCAAAAAGAGAAATCTGGGACTTACCGCAAAGCAGAAGTTTCTGGCACAGATTATGGTAAGTGCGGCATTTTCTTTGGCTATTTACTTCTTAAAAGGCGGAGAGGTGCTGTTTTTCAATAAAGTATGCGACTGGTCGTATTTTATAATTCCGTTTAACATTCTGGTTTTGCTTGCAACAAATAATGCGGTAAACCTGACGGACGGAGTGGATGCTCTTGCAGGCAGCACAACATTTTTCTGTATGGGATATTTTGCCTTTGCGGCATATTATATGGAAATGAATGCAGTTGGAATAGTGATTGCAGCCGTTATGGGAGGCGTGGCAGGATTTTTATTCTATAACCGTCATCCTGCGAAAGTATTTATGGGAGATACCGGTTCTTTATTCCTTGGCGGACTGATCGGTGCCGTAGCTTGCGCACTCGGACTTCAGTTTACGGTTATAACGGCAGGTATAGTTTTCTTTATAGAAACGCTTTCGGTAATAATGCAGGTTACATATTTCAAAATCACACACGGAAAGAGAATTTTCCTTATGACCCCCATACATCATCACTTTGAGAAAAAAGGCTGGTCAGAAGTGAGAATTGTGGTGGTAGCATCGTTGATTACCATAATAATGGGAATATTGAGCGCATTGTATGTGAAAATGTGCATATAGTTTGGAGGATAGTTTGATGGCTAAGGCAGGGGAGATCACACAGGAAAAAGTTAATAGCAGAATAAGAAAAAAGGGAGAACTCGATGGAGTTTATCTTATCTTGCTTTGCGCTCTGGTTTGTGCCGGTCTTCTGATGCTGATAAGTGCCAGTACCCCTGATTCCATCGGCTCGGCGAGCCCGTATTCCGGCATTATCAAAAATTGTATTGTGGCTGTGGTCAGCTTTGCGGTTATGCTTATCGTTGCCAACGCGCCCGACTATATGGTGTTCAGAAAATATGTAAAGCTGTTTTACATGGCATGCGTTGTTCTGATGTATCTTACGCCGATTATCGGTAGGAAAAGCCTTGGTGCAACACGTTGGATATACATAGGTCCCATATCCATTCAGCCGTCTGAAATAATGAAAATAGCGCTCATATTATATCTTGCGGATGTGCTCAGCAGCGAGAAAAAGAGAAACGTTAAAAGGATGAATCTGCTGCAGCGTCTGATATATAACTTCAGAGCGGAAATAATAATTATAATTCCTGCTGTAGGAGCTGTATGTCAAAGACATTTATCCGGTGCCATAATTATATGCCTTATCGGATTTATAATGCTTTTTGCCCATGGAATGCCTAAAAGCCATATAATCGGAATAGGCGGAGGTGTAGTTCTTGCAGGCGTGGCGTTAGCTGTACTTGAACCGTACAGAATGCAGCGAATTTTAGGTTACAGAAATCCGGAGGCGGACCCTCTGGGAAACGGATGGCAGATACTTCAGTCTCTTTATGCAATATGCTCAGGGGGACTTTTCGGAGTGGGATTCGGACAGTCAAGACAGAAATATAACTGGCTTCCCGAGGCGTCAAACGACTATATATTTGCAATAATCTGCGAAGAAATGGGAATAATCGGCGGAATTGCGGTAATAGTTATGTTCGGGCTTTTTGTCTGGAGAGGAGTCAAAATATCAATAAATGCCAGAGAAATGTTCGGAAGCCTTATTGCTTTCGGGGTTTCTGTAATGATAGGCATGCAGATGGTTATAAATATAGCTGTAGTAACAAATCTTATACCTTCAACAGGTATGCAGCTTCCTTTCTTCAGCTCAGGAGGAACTTCACTTCTGTTTATGCTTATAGCAACGGGAATAGTTCTTAATATTTCGAGATATCAGAAAAAGGGAGCAAGTGTTATTCATAAAGTAAAATAAGAACGGAGAGGTTTTATGAGAGTAATAGTATCAGGAGGCGGAACAGGCGGACACATAAATCCGGCAATTGCGATTGCGAAATATATAAAAGAAATAGAACCGGATTCGGAAATTTTATATGTGGGAACAGAACACGGACTGGAAAAAAAGCTTGTTCCTGCACAGGATATCGAAATAAAATATATAGATGTTTACGGATTCAAAAGAAAACTGTCTCCGCAGAACATTTATATTGCGTATAAAGCCGTAAAGGCAATTGGAGACAGTAAAAAAATACTCAGTGAATTCAAACCCGATGTGGTTATAGGCACCGGCGGATATGTGTGCGGCCCGCTTCTTCAGGCGGCGGTAAAAATGAAAATCCCCACGCTGATTCATGAGCAGAATGTAATTCCCGGAATGACAGTAAAAATGCTTGCTGACAAGGTTGATATAGTGGCAACGAGCTTTGACACCACGAAAAATTACCTTAAGAAGCATAAAAAAATAGTGCTTACCGGAAATCCTGTCAGAGCCGACCTTCTTAAAGTAACGCGTTATGAGGCAAGGATAAAGTTTAATCTTGATGAAAAGCCCACAGTTCTTTTTATGGGCGGAAGCCTTGGTGCACGAAGCATCAATAACGCTTTGGTGGAAATAGTATCCAAAAATATGGCAGAGGATTACAATATAATTGCATCAACCGGTGAGAGGAATTATGATGAGGTAATGAGTGAAATAAAGAAAACCCTGTCAGAAATTCCGGCAAATATAACAATACAGCCCTACATATTCAATACCGATGTGGCTTTTGCGGCGGCTGATATTATTATATGCAGAACCGGTGCCATTACTGTGAGTGAGCTTGCTGCAACAGGTAAGCCTTCAATAGTTGTTCCCAGCCCGAATGTGGCGCATAACCATCAGGAATACAATGCCAGATACTTATCTGACCGCGGTGCGGCTGTGCTTATTCATGATGATGAACTTACAGGACTTAAGCTTAATGCGGAAATTCTTGCACTTATAAACAATCAGGAACTGCTTGCCGACATGAGCAAGAATGCAAAAACCGTAGCGATATATGATGCAACAGATAAAATATATACTGCGGTAAAAAGCCTATTGGAAAATTAACAATATGCCATCCCTTTGCATAAAATATTGCATAGGGGGCGATTGACTTTGAGCAAATACATAGTAAACGGAAACAATCCTTTAAACGGAAAAGTAAAGATACACGGAGCTAAAAATGCGGTATTGCCTGTTCTGGCGGCATCGGTTGTCAGCGGGAGAGAAAGCATTATCCACAACTGTCCCATGCTCAGCGATGTTTCTGAATCAATGGAAATATTAAAGTTTCTGGGTTGCGATGCTGTTATTGAAGGTGGTACGGCGGTAATAAATTCAGGAAACCTTGTAACCGATGAGGTTCCCGGAGAGCTTATGCTTAAAATGCGCTCGTCGGTAATATTTCTGGGAGCGCTTATCGCAAGGTGTAAAAGCGGAAAGGTAACGCTTCCGGGAGGTTGCGAAATAGGGCCGCGACCGATAGATTTACATCTTAAGGCATTTAAGGAAATGGGAATAGAAATCGAAGACAGAGGCGGTATCATCAGTTGTGACGGAAGAAATATGAAAAGCGCAGATGTGCATCTGGATTTTCCCAGCGTAGGGGCTACCGAAAATATAATGCTTGCTGCCACCGGAGCAAAAGGGGTTACCAAAATAACCAATGCAGCCAGAGAACCTGAAATAGTTGATTTGCAGGAATACCTTAAAAAGGCAGGCTTTATGGTAAGCGGAGCCGGAAGCGACACTGTATACATAGAAGGCTCTGACGAAGGGAAAAGAACGGAACACTGTATAATTCCTGACAGAATAGAGGCAGCAACATTTGCGTGTGCTGTGCTTATGACAAGAGGAAAAGCAGAACTTGACAATGTGTGTCCGGAACATATGTGGGCGTTTTTGTCTGCGCTTAAGGAGTGCGGCGCTGATATAACTATAAAAAATGATACTCTTAGGTTAGATGGGAAAAAAAGGATAAAGGCAGTGAAACATATAAGGACCCAGCCCTATCCCGGATTTCCGACAGATATGCAATCTGTATTTATGAGTCTGATGACGCTTTCTGACGGTACATCTGTGGTTACGGAGAATATTTTTAAGGACAGATTCCGCCATGTGGACGGACTTGTAAGAATGGGTGCGGATATTGTTACTGACGGTAATGTAGCGGTTATCAGAGGGAGAAAAAAGCTTTCCGGTGCAACTGTCAGTGCAAATGACTTGCGAGGAGGAGCTGCACTTACCATCGCTGCGCTGGCGGCTGAGGGGGAAAGTGTGGTTGATAATCTTTGCTACATAGACCGTGGTTATGAGAAATTTGAGGAGAATTTAAGGCTGCTTGGAGCAGATATACAAAGGAAGTGATGAGATGCCGGAAGCGGAAAGCGGAAAAAGAAGAAGTTCTTCTTCTGCCGGAAAAAGGAAATCAAGTACAGAAAATAAAGGTCAGGCAAACGTAAAACGCAGAAGAAAGAGACGTAAAAGAGGATTTTTCAGTTTTCTCCTGATATTACTTATCCTGCTTTGTATGGCTCTTATAGTAATAAAAACACCTCTTTTCAACATTGAAACAATATCTGTTGAAGGGAATGTGCTGGTATCAGATGAAGATATTATTGGTGCATCAGGCATAGAAGTCGGGCAGAATATACTAAGCCACAAAAGTTCATATTATGAAGAACTGATCCTGGCATTGCCGTATATAAGTAAGGTGGATATAGAAAAGAAATTTCCTTCGGATGTGATTATAACAGTAGAGGAAGAGTATGAATACGCCGCAGTTGAGTTAGAGACAAGAACGGTAATATGTGATAAATACGGAAAATCAATTAAAATAGCTCAAGCTGCAGAGGAAACAGAGAAACTTATAAAGGTATCAGGTTGCAAGACAGGGGTTTTTGAAACAGGAGGATACATTGAACTCTCTGATGAAATTGCTACAGAAACAATGAAACGGTGCTTTTTGTGTATTTCTGATTACGGATTTCTCGATGTGACAAAAGTGGATATATCGGATGTTGACAATATTGTATTTACTGTAGGCGACAGCCTTATTGTAAAGGTAGGAAAACTTGGTGATGACGACGAATTATCATACAAAATGGCTTATATAAAAGAAGTTGTTGATACTTTGCCGCATGGAATAAGCGGTATAATAGATGCTACCAATCTGGAAGCAGGGGTATCCTACAGAACCGGAGACTATGAACATACCCCCGTACCGGAGGAAATAGAGGTGCCGGAGGGCACCGGAGAAACTACTTTAAGTGGGGAGGAAGCAACGGGAAATACGGAAGAAACTGAATCTGTTACGGAGACAGAGGCCCCCGGAGCCGGAGAAGAAATCGCCGTTCCTGAAGCCGGGGACGCTCAGATTGAGGTTGTGGCACCGGAAAACGAACCTGACGGACAGAATCCTGAAGAAATTTAAGAATAAACAAGAAAAAGTTTCACTTTAGTCATTGACAAATTGCAAAAAATAGTATAATATAGAATAGTAAAATTGGATAAGGAGGCAACAATTATGCCGGAGGATAGAATTGGTATGGAAGAAACACAGGTTATAAAAGTAATAGGTGTAGGTGGCGGCGGTAATAACGCTGTTAACCGAATGGTAGAAGCAGGTGTTAAGCACGTTGAATTTATAGCTGTTAACACAGATGCTCAGGCTTTGGCTTGCTCAAAGGCTGACAGAACTCTTCAGATAGGCGATAAAGTAACAAAGGGCCAGGGCGCAGGTTCTGATCCCGAAGTTGGTAAGAAGGCTGC
>JAUNRD010000060.1:0-2573 GCA_030535815.1 Clostridia bacterium | reverse complement strand
CTGAAATTGAAAAGGCAATTGAGAGTGCTGATATGGTATTTATCGCTGCAGGTATGGGTGGCGGAACAGGTACAGGTGCTGCTCCCGTTATCGCAGGGATTGCAAAGAATAAGGGAATCCTTACAGTAGGTATCGTTACAAAGCCCTTCCAGTTTGAAGGTAAGAGAAGAATGGACAAGGCTATGGAAGGTATCGAGGCTCTTAAGGCTAATGTGGATACAATCGTTGTTATTCCCAATGATAAGCTTCTTACAATCGGAAGTGCTAAGACAACATTGATTGATGCATTCAAGATGGCTGACGAAGCTCTTCGTCAGGGCGTACAGGGTATCACAGAACTTATCGGTAACGTTGGTTTCATGAACGCAGACTTTGCTGACGTAACAAGCGTTATGAAGGACGCCGGCTGTGCACACTTCGGTATCGGACGTGCTTCCGGAGAAAACAGAGCAGAGCTTGCTGCTAAGGCTGCAATTGAAGCTCCCCTTCTTGAGACAAATATTGAAGGTGCGACAGGTATTCTTATGTGCATCTCCGGCAACAGAGACCTTTCACTCTTTGAAGTTAACGAAGCAGCTGAACTTGTTCAGAGCTATGCTGACCCCAACGTATTCTTCAAGATGGGTATGATTAATGACGAAGCTATGGGTGATGATGTTTCTATCACAATCATCGCAACAGGCTTTGAAGGCAAGGAAAAGAAGAAGGAAGATTCTATCTTCGGAACACTTAATTTAGGTGGTTCTGACGATACATATCCCGACATCCCCAGCTTCCTTAAGAAGCCTGACTTAGAATAAGAAATGTAAAAGCCCGGACATGGTGTGGATATATTATTGTAGTACAAAATTGATAGGAGAATAAAATATGTTTGATTTAGATAAATATATGATTCCATTCTGGGCAGGAAATGTGATAGAGGATGAATCCTGCTTCGTGATGGAGAATGAGGATGGCTGTCTTATGCCCATAAGCCTTTTGTATAAACCGGATAAGGTACTCAAGGTTACAGACTATACACTGACCGTTACTTATGAAGAAGGTAAGGACTACAGGGTGGAGGACGGAAAAATTATCGTTATTCCCGAAGGAAGGATTCCGGTTATGAAGAGTAAGGAGTTCTTTCTTGATGAAAAAGTTGAAGGAAAATCATTTGTGCGCCGAAACGGAAAGTTTCTTGCCTTTGCTGAATGGGTACTTATGTATCCTTATCAGATAGCAGTTACTTATGAGTATTCAGAAAAGTGGGGAAGATATATTCCTGAATCAAAGGGCGCAGAACTTAAAAATTTCATAGAAAAGCTTGAAGCAAAGAGCCCCGTTAAAATACTTATATTCGGTGACAGTATATCGGCAGGTGCAAATGCCACATCCTTAAAGGCAGAGATGTTGCCCGGTCTTCCTAAGTGGGATGCACTTTTGGTGCGCGAGCTTAAAAAGAAGTACGGCTATGATGATATCGAAATCGTAAATACCTCCGTCGGCGGAAAGGCAAGTGCCTGGGGTGTCGAAACTGTGGAGGAAAACGCTGTAAAGTATAATGCAGATCTTGCAATTATTGGCTTTGGTATGAATAACTGCGCCACACCGCTTCCTGATTTTAAGAAGGATATTGAGGATATATGTAAGGCTATCCGCAAGGGAAAAAGCGATACGGATATTATTCTGCTTGCAACAATGGTTCCTAATAAGCTTCTTGCAGGCTTCTGGGGAAACCAGATGTATCAGCAGTATGTGCTTTCTGAAATTGCAGAAGAACTTGAAAATACGGTTGTATGCAATATGACCGAATATCATAGGGCGATGCTTGAAACAAAGAAATTTGAAGATATGACAGGCAATAACGTAAATCACCCCAATGATTTCCTTATAAGAGGATATGCTCAGTGTCTACTTAAAACTCTTGAAAAATAATTAGCCATAACGAAAAACGGAAATGCGAAAGCATTTCCGTTTTTCGTTTAGAAAATCATTGGATAAAAGGGATCTATATCTCTCAGAACTGCTTGGGGAAACAAATTCTGAAGGGATTGGAGTTTTTAATGCGGGAGCAAAACTCCCGGGAATTATTCTTCCTCATTTCCTTCAAGGAAATCGTCTGATTCACCGAATACATCGGGATGTTCTATTAAGTACTGCTTTGCATTTTCTCTGCCCTGTGCAATACGTTCTCCGTTGTAGGAAATCCAAGCACCTGCCTTGTTAATAATGTCAAGCTCAACAGCCATATCAAGAACAACGCCTTCGGGAGCAAAGCCCTTGCCGAAAATCATATCAAATTCAGCCTTCTTGAAGGGGGGAGCTACCTTATTCTTAACGATTTTTACCTTTGTCTTTGTGCCTATTACGTTAGCGCCTTCCTTGATGGGTTCTCCCTTACGGATATCCATTCTTACGGAAGAGTAGAATTTAAGAGCCATACCGCCTGTGGTGGTTTCGGGGTTACCGAACATAACTCCCACCTTTTCACGGAGCTGGTTGATGAATATTACGATGGTATTGGTCTTGTTGATTACACCTGCAAGCTTACGGAGAGCTTTTGACATAAGTCTTGCCTGCATACCAACCTGCTG
>JAUNRD010000458.1:1721-1936 GCA_030535815.1 Clostridia bacterium | reverse complement strand
AGCAGGCACTTATCCCCGAGGGTGCTGTCACTTTATATAACAAATTCGGCACCGCTCCCGGTGTGCTGATTGAAAAGGACGGTAAAATTGCCGTTATGATGCCCGGCCCTCCCCGCGAAATGAAGCCTATGTTTACGGAATATTTAATTCCGTTTTTTGAAAAAAAGAGCGGCTTTACCGTAAAATCTGACTTTATAAGGATTTTCGGTATGGTC
>JAUNRD010000458.1:0-1711 GCA_030535815.1 Clostridia bacterium | reverse complement strand
CGAAGCTGAAGCAGAGAAAAAAATCACTCACTTAACATCGTCAAGCAACCCCACCGTTGCACCTTATGTAAATCCCGGGGAACTTTCCTTAAGAATAAGCGCAAGGGCAAAAACAAAGGACGAAGCCGAAGCTTTGATCGCTCCCGTGAAAAGGGAAATATACGAAATTTTCGGTGATTTGATTTACGGCGAAGGGCTCACCTATTCCCTTCCTCAATGCGTTCTTGATTTGCTCCGCGAGAAAAAGCTTACCTTTGCATCGGCTGAAAGCTGTACCGGCGGTATGATTGCTTCGGCTATAACAGACCTTTCGGGCTCCTCCGAAGTGTTTTTATACGGCGCCGTTACCTATGCAAATTCCGCCAAGGTCAATGCCCTGGGCGTTTCTCCCGAAACGCTTGAAAAATGCGGTGCCGTATCGGAAGAAACCGTGCTTCAGATGGCAAAGGGTGTCCGCCTTAAAGCAGGAAGCGACATCGGCGTTTCCACCAGCGGAATCGCAGGTCCCACCGGCGGCACTCCCGATAAGCCCGTGGGCACAGTATGGATTGCAATTTCCACAAAAAAGTACGAAAAGGCTTTTAAGCTTTTCATTCCCGGTGCAAGAGACCGCGTGAGAAATTCGGCAATGCTTCACGTTTACGACCTTATAAGAAGAACAGTAAAGGATGATTTGGTATGATGATTAATTTATGGAAAAAGGAAAATATTCCGCTTTATAAAGAAGAATTCGGTCAGATTCCGGTAATGGAGCCGTTTTTGATTGATTCTGATAAGCCCCTCGGCACCGTAATCATTTTCCCCGGCGGCGGATATCACCATTTATCACTAGAAAACGAAGGCTCAAAGATAGCCGGATTTTATAACAACAACGGCTTTAATGCCTTTGTTGTAACCTACCGCCTTTCCCCCTACAACCACCCCGCAATGCTTTACGATGCCCTTCGTGCCATCCGATATGTCCGCTATCACGCAAAGGAATACAACGTAAATCCCGACCAGATAGCAATCCTCGGTTTTTCCGCAGGCGGTCATCTGGCATCCTCCTTACTCACCCACTATGATTTTGAGGTTGAAGCAAAGGATGAAATCGACAAAGTTTCCGCCCGTCCCAACGGTGCGATTCTCTGCTACGGCGTGCTTTCCTTAAGCAGCAAGTATACCCACATCGGCTCAAGAAAAAATCTTTTATCCGATTATCCCGGTGACGAATATATGGTGCTTTCTGACTTTTTGTCCGCAGAAAAGCATGTTAATCCTGAAACCCCGCCCACATTTTTGTGGCATACGGCAGCCGATCCCGTGGTTCCCGTTTCCAACAGCATTGATATGGCAAAGGCACTTTCCGAAAACAAAGTCCCCTTTGAATTACATATCTATCCCACAGGCGGTCACGGTATGGGGCTTGCGCCCCAAAAGCCCCATGTAACAAGCTGGGCACCCTTAAGCGCTGCATGGTTAAAGGATGAACTTTTGTTTGATTTTAAGGAATAATAAATATCCCCCCGTATAACGGGGGGTATTTCATTTTCGGGCATAGCCCTACCCACTACTGGCTGCACACAAGTGCGCTTTGTATTGGCCTGTCAGCCATGCAAACTATTACTTGCTACCCATAAATGGGTTATCTTTTTGCTGGCTTCCCCTTGAGGGGAAGCTGTCGAGCAAGGCGAGACTGATGAGGTGTTTATTATAAAGTCTTTTAGTGTCT
>JAUNRD010000457.1 GCA_030535815.1 Clostridia bacterium | reverse complement strand
CACACCTTCATCCCGGTGCGGCATATAAAAAGCTTAAGTTTTATGCTTTTGCAGAAGGCATATTTGTATCGGACAGAGAAGGTCAAAAAGTATTTGATATAACGGGCGAAATGTGAGAAATTTATAAAGCTTAATAAAAGTGCCCGACGGCAAGGGAGCCGTCGGGCACTTTTTAGTTAGATGCATATTTTATTTTATATATAAAGTAAATTCTATTTCTTTTTCCCAGATTGCATCGGCGCGTAAAACCCCCACATAGCCGTTGCCAACGCCGGAAACACGATAGTCTACACGGACATTGGTAAAGCCGTTGGGCTTAAGCTCGTCTGTGTGTTTTGCAAACTCAAGGGTGTCTGAATCAAAGGATGAAACGTTTATTTCCATCTTATCTTCTGCCCACACTTCCAAACCAAGAGGGAAGCTTAATTTCTTTACGCCATAGTGGTTTCCGTGCTCCTGGGGGAAGGGATAGGGAACATATTCCTTGTCTGCAGTTGAGGTATAAAAGCCGTAGCGTGTATGAAGCAACATATCCTGATAGCACTCATAGGGGCCCATTCCGTAATATGTAAATTCGGAATTGTTAAGGGGAAGCTTAAAGTCATATCCGAGTCTCGGAAGCGGAGCAGGCATTTGGGGCTTTACATTACACTTTGTATTGATTTTAACAGTTCCGTCATCGAAAAATTCATATTCCTGGATATATCTTAAATAAGGATATCTTGACACTCCGGCAAGGGAACCACTTACCGTGATTTTATTGTCCGAAATATCGCAGGAATAGATTTTTATGTGTGTATGGTTCAGATTTTCGGAAGCTATCACATCATCACGGAATATCCACTTTTTTCTGTTGTATGCCTCGTGGTCAAATGTGGCACGATATGTTGAAAGGGTAATGGGTGAAGCTAAATTTTCTATTCCGTTTTTAACTAAACTTGTAATTGCACCCTTGTGCTTTGAAAATGTATAGCTAAAGCCTTCGCCTGATATATAAATGTTATCGCCTTCGGAATCGGAAAGAACAAGCTTATTGCCCTTCTTGATTTCCTCTGTTACAAATCCCTCTAAATCAAAGGACTGCATTGCCTTTTCCTCGTCATCTTTTTCGAGTGTTAAAACAAGATGAGCGCCGTATGTGCATTTTCCGCTTAACTTAAAGGGAACTTCTATTGTAGTGGTTTCGTGAGGCTTTGCGGAAAGATTAATTTCTGCTTTTTCTGCAATTTCACCGTCCACTTCAAGCATAAGGAAGGTCTTGAATTCGGATAAATCCGTATGGCTGTGTCTGTTTGTTATGGTGATAACTTCTCCCGAAAGCTCCGCCTTTATGTACTGGAACGCATACTTCATATTGAGAGCGCCTGCCTTAAGGCTACGGTCTGCAAAAACAATTCCGTCTACACATCCGTTTTTATCGTGGATTTCTTCGCCGAAGTCGCCGCCATATTTCAAAACGCCCTTGTCAAGCACTCCGTGGTCAGCCCATTCCCATACAGAGCCACCCAAAGCGTGCTTACAGCTGTAAAATTTATCTACAAACTTTTCCATTTGTCCGGGGCCGTTTCCTCTTGCGTGGGCATATTCAATGGCATAAAAAGGTCTTTTGTCGTCTATTGCGAAAAGTTCATCCAAAAGGCTCAAACCGGGATACATTCTGCAACGTACATCGGTATCGCACTTATAGTCAACCACTCTTGCTCTTTCGTAGAATACGGGTCTTGATTTGTCACGCTTGTGTCCCCAATCCAGCATTGCATCGAAATTTTTACCATAGCCTGCCTCGTTACCGCAGGACCACATGATTACAGATGCGTGGTTTTTGTCTCTTTCAACCATACGCTCCATACGGTCGATAAACATATCTTTCCAGTCCGCCTGTTCGCAGGGCCAGAGGCCGTCGAGATCGAATTGTTCACAAGTAATACCTGCGTGCTTGGT
>JAUNRD010000456.1 GCA_030535815.1 Clostridia bacterium | reverse complement strand
AAAGGGATGTCCCGAAAAGACTACTCCGAAAAAGTCAAACACTTCGCGCTCGTACATATTGGCTATTTGCCATATATCACTGACTGTGGGGATTATTGTATTTTCGCGGTCGGTGGTGCGGGTGGCTACAGCGATGTTCTCTTTTGTGGTGCTGTTCTCCAGCATATAGATGGCACCGATGCCCTCTTCGCCCCAGTCCATACCTATCATGTCGCGCAAGAAATCCATGCCTTTTTCTTGTCGCAATGCCTCCATACGGGGACGGAACTCGCTTAATGGTATAAAGGTGATATTCATTGCTCTCTCTCTTTATCGGTTATATCTTGCGGTACGTTGGTTATAATTATGGGATACTCCTCGATGGCATCGCTACTCTTCTGCTGACGATTGACACCGCCGAAGAATTTCTCAACCTTCACTTTGCGCTGCAACTGCATCATTCCGTACAGTATAGCCTCGGGGCGCGGGGGACAACCGGGAATATATACATCCACCGGAATTATTTTGTCCACTCCGTTAAGCACGTGGTACGAACTTTTGAAGGGACCGCCGCTTATGGCACATCCTCCGACTGCAACAACATATTTGGGGTCGGCCATCTGGTCGTACAGACGTTTAAGCACCGGCGCCATCTTATGTGTAATTGTTCCTGCCACCATAATAAGGTCAGCCTGACGGGGCGAATTTCGTGTAACCTCGAATCCGAAGCGGGCAAAGTCGTAGCGGGCGGCTCCCACCGACATAAATTCAATGCCGCAGCAGCTTGTTGCAAAGGTCAGCGACCACAGACTGTTGCTGCGTCCCCAATTTATAAGGTCGTCGAGGGTGCCGACAACAACATTCGTGCGCTCTTTGTTCACCTCTTTTATAAGCGCCTCAAGCGTCTCGTTGTCTTTAAACTCTTCGTAGGGAATAGATTTTATTGCAGGTTTTTTCATTTCCATTCAAGTGCTTTTTTGCGCCATGCGTAGGCCAGTCCCAATATTAATATAAAAAGGAAAAATGATATTCCGAATAGGGCATTCATCCCCATTTCCTGAACAATGGAGGCCCAGGGGAATAGAAATACTGTCTCAATGTCGAACATTAGAAAAAGGATGGCAAAAAGATAGTAGCCAACCTTAAATTGCACCCATGTGTTTCCCTGTGTGGGAATTCCACATTCGTATGCTTCGCTCTTGTGTCTGTTGAAAGAGCGTGGCGATATTAGTCGCGCAACAATCATCGTTACTCCAACGAACAGGAACGATGCTACAATCATTGTAAATAGAAGTACGTAGTAGCTCATATACGCTTCAACCTTTAAGTAAAATATTTATTTTCCCGCACTTGTGTAGGATTGCTTTTCGTGGCAAAGAATCTTGCCGGCACGGGCGGCCGCATCGTTTTTCGCGGTAAGGTCGGGCGTGTAGACTGTAAAATTGTTCGCCACAGCAAAGTTAATAAAATTGTATTGAATTTTCTTTTAAAAAATAGTATAAAAAAATATAAATTGTTACGTCGGCTCGTGATAAGGAAAGTAGCAAAATAAAATCGTAGTCCGATACGGTAGGGTGGAGAATTGTAATATTTTGTCTTTCAATAACTAATTCCGGTAGCCAACAAAGAATGCACTGTAAAAATCATAGGGTCCATTCTCACAACTTTGAGAATGGACCCTATGATTTTTAATGAAACGAGTGGATTTTATTATCTGCGGCTTATGTTGCGTTTAAAGTGCTCTGTGAAGAAAATTAATTGATAAAGGATGGCGTTTCCCCAATAGGCGTGATTGTGTCCTCCGGGGCGGATTGTATAGTCGTGAGGAATTTTTTTCTCCAACAGTGCTTCGTGCAAAGCTACATTGCAAGCGTAGAAAAAGTCATCTGTACCACAATCGATGGCAATTGATAATCCCGGCTTAATCTTGTCAATCTGGCTCAATGCAGTGCTGTTGTTCCAACGA
>JAUNRD010000059.1 GCA_030535815.1 Clostridia bacterium | reverse complement strand
TCCCCCCTCCTCTTTTCGCAACTTCCCTATAACTCTCGCCTTCGGGATAACGAAATAAATCAGGGTTTTCTTTTCTCTTAATAATCAAATCGGGATATTCTTTTTCCACTTCGTCAAAGCACATTCTGTGCCATAACCCAACATTGACTTCCCTTAATTCCATTCTTTTTTCTATAGCAAGCTTGCACTTGTCCGCAAAGGGCTTTATCGTGTTGTATGCCCGGGACAAATCGCTTGAATAAACGGCATCAACCTTAAAATTTTCTTCAATATAACGGCTTACCGCCTCTGCCTGCAAAAAGCCTTCTTCGGAAAGCGGAATATCTATTTGTCCTGCATAGCTTTTGGTTTTATTTGCCATACTTTCGCCGTGGCGAACCAGTATAAAAGTAGTCATAAAAAGCCCCCTTTCGGCGATGCTCCTAAGGAAAAGTCGCCGTTTATTTTGCTATTTTACCATACATTCTCCGTATTTGTCAAACAAAAAACTGCCCGACCAAACGGTCGGGCAGTATGTGTGAACAAAATTACTTAAGTTCAACCTTTGCGCCAGCTTCTTCAAGCTGAGCCTTATACTTTTCAGCATCTTCCTTGCCGATGCCTTCCTTAAGGGTTGTGGGAGCGCCTTCAACAGCGTCCTTTGCTTCCTTAAGACCAAGGCCTGTGATTTCACGAACAACCTTGATAACCTGAAGCTTCTGAGCACCTGCTTCTGTAAGTACTACGTCGAAGTCAGTCTTTTCTGCAGCTGCTTCACCTGCTGCTGCACCGGGAGCTGCTGCTACTACTGCAGCTGCTGCGCTAACACCGAACTCCTCTTCCATCATCTTAACGAGTTCAGCAACTTCTAATAACTTTAATTCCTTAATGGAATCTAAGATCTGATTTAAATCTGCCATTTTCTTTTACCTCCGTTTATAAATTTTAATAATTTTTTGTTTCTATTTTTTAATTACTCAGCTGCGGGAGCTTCCTCTGCGGGAGCTTCAGCAGGAGCTTCTTCAGCTGCGGGTGCAGCTTCTTCTGTGGGAGCAGCTTCTGCAGCCTTCTTAGCTGCGAGATCAACCATCTCTTCTCCGCCTTCAACGATTGTATTAAGCAATCTTACGAGGCCGGAAATAGGAGACTTCATGCTTCCCATCATCTTTGCTAAGAGTTCTTCTCTTGTAGGTGTTGCAGCAAGTGTATTTACTTCAGCTACGGACATAACCGCACCATCCATAAAGCCTGCCTTAACCTCAAGTGCTTCGTGCTTCTTAGCGAATTCTGCGATAATCTTTGCAGGAGCAACGGGATTATCAACGCTCATAGCGAGAGCTGTGGGGCCGTTAAGAACGGGATCTAATGCTTCTAAGCCAACTTCTTTAGCTGCTCTTGAAGTAAGAGTATTCTTTACAACCTTGTACTCAACGCCTGCTTCACGGAACTTTCTGCGAAGTTCTGTATCTTCTTCAACAGTAAGACCGCGGTAGTCAACGAAAACACCTGCAGAAGCTGCTTTGAACTTCTCAACCATTTCGTTTACAACCTGCTTCTTCTGTTCCAATATCTGTGTACTGGGCATATGTGGCACCTCCTTCTTAATTTATAGCCGCAAAAAAGCGGCTTAGTCACATAGACAAAGCCGCATAAATCTCATGGATTTTTGCACCTTCCTCGGCAGGACTTATCTTTATGCCTGCTGTCTATGGATAACTGCGTTGATTATAATATCATATAATCCTTATTTTGTCAAGTATAAAAATTAACCAACTTTTGCAGGATTAATTTTTACACCGGGGCCCATTGTGCTTGCTACAGCAACACTCTTGATATACTGACCTTTAGCTGCAGCGGGCTTAGCCTTGATAACAGCGCCAAGAAGAGCGTCGAAGTTATCTTTAAGCTGTTCTTCAGTAAATGAAGCCTTACCGATGGGGCAGTGAATGATGTTGGTCTTGTCCAGACGGTATTCGATTTTACCGGCCTTAACTTCTGCAACAGCCTTTGCTACGTCCATGGTAACTGTTCCGGACTTGGGGTTGGGCATAAGTCCCTTAGGACCGAGAACCCTACCGATACGTCCTACTACACCCATCATATCGGGAGTAGCTATAACAACGTCGAACTCGAACCAGTTTTCGCCCTGGATCTTTGCAACGAGTTCTTCGCCGCCTGCGTAATCAGCACCTGCATCAAGTGCTTCCTGAACCTTGTCGCCCTTAGCGAAAACAAGAGCTCTAACCTTCTTACCTGTTCCGTGAGGAAGAACGATTGCACCTCTAACCTGCTGATCTGCGTGTCTTGAGTCAACACCAAGTCTGATGTGGCACTCAATTGTCTCGTCGAATTTCGCCTTTGCTGTGCTCTTTGCAAGAGCTACTGCAGCAGCGGGATCATATAATTCGGCGGAGTTGATAGTTTTAACACTATCTATATACTTTTTACCCAATTTCAAAACCTCCCTGTGGTCTGACGAAAGCCTCTGCTTTCTCCCACAAAATTAAATTAAATGATTAGTCCTCTACTACAATGCCCATGCTTCTTGCCGTTCCGGCAACCATGCTCATTGCAGCTTCAATAGATGCCGCGTTAAGGTCAGGCATCTTCTGCTCTGCGATCTTTCTTACGTCTTCTTTCTTTACAGTAGCAACCTTTGTCTTGTTAGGTACGCCGCTTCCTGATTCAAGTCCGCAAGCCTTCTTTAAAAGAACTGCTGCAGGCGGAGTCTTTGTGATAAAGGAATAGCTTCTGTCAGCGTAAACAGTAATTACAACGGGAATGATGAGACCTGCATCTTTAGATGTTCTCTCATTGAATTCCTTTGCAAACTGAGGAGCGCTTACACCGTAGGGACCGAGCGCGGGACCAACGGGGGGAGCCGGAGTCGCTTTACCAGCAGGAATCTGAAGTTTAATGTATCCTACTACTTTCTGAGCCATTTAATTGCACCTCCTTAAAAAAATGTGGTAAAGAGCGGATGCTTTAACATCCTCCCACTATAACAAGCCTGAAAGGCTTATTAACAACCGAAACGTTACCTTATAATGTATCTACCTGTCCGAATTCAAGTTCAACGGGAGTATCTCCGTTAAACATGGGAACAAGTACGGTAACAGTCTGTTTGTCCATATCGATTTTCTCGACTGTGCAAACATAATCTCTGAAGGGACCGTCTGTAATAATTACGCTGTCGCCTTCTGCGAAATCAACCTTAACTTCTTTCTTTTCGATGTTCATGCGGATGATTTCATCTTCCGTAAGCGGAACAGGATCGCTTCCGGGACCCACGAAGCCTGTTACACCTCTTATGTTTCTGACTACATACCAACTGTCGTTGGTGATAATCATTTTAATAAATACATAAGACGGGAAAATTTTGTGCTGGACAATTTTCTTTTCGCCATTTTCTTTTTCTTCCACAATCTCTTCCACGGGAACCTTTACTTCAAAGATTAAATCCTGCATTCCGAGATTTTCAATTGACTTTTCGATATTGTCCTTAACTTTGTTTTCGTAGCCCGAATATGTGTGGGCCACATACCATTTTGCCTGAGAACTATCAGCCATGACAAATCTGCGCTGCCGTAGATACCGGCGCGCAAAGCCTCCTTTCTATTCTCTTAACGGGGTTAATCAGAACAGTCTGTTTCCGAAAACGCCCTGGAACAGAAGGTCGATCAAGAAAACGAAAAGACCGATTACTATTAAAAATACAAGAACAACAGCAGTATTCTTAACAGCCTGGTTCTTTGTAGGCCAGGTTACCTTCTTGAGTTCAGCTTTTACGTCTTTAAAAAATCTTCCGATTCTCTTGAAAATGTTGCCCTTTTTTTCTTCTGCCATTTTAGGTACACTTCCTTCCTTCAGTTAAACAAAATTATTTAGCTTCTTTATGCATAGTATGCTTACGGCAGAAAGGACAGTATTTGTTAAGTTCAAGTCTGTCGGGAGTGTTCTTCTTGTTCTTTACTGTGTCATAGTTTCTCTGCTTGCATTCGGTGCATGCCAATGTAATCTTTACTCTCATTATTAAAACCTCCTGTAATAACGGCCTTGATGACCCGTTTTTTGCACTCTAAAAAAGCTCCATCCGAAGAAGAAGCAATAATACTATAGCATAACCTTTACTTCTTGTCAAGCTTTTTTTAATTTTTTGTACCTTTTGCCCCTTTTAGGCCCGAAAGTGAGTTCTCTGACAGTAAATTTGTATCATAAGAGAAGTTCAACTTCTGCTTTTCACGGTCTCTCTTCAATGCTATATCTATAAGTTCGTCAAGCATTTCAGTGTAGGGAACTCCGGACGGCTCCCACAGATAGAATGAAAGAGAACCGGGAATGGTATTTATTTCGTTCACGAAAATTTCTCCCGAATCCTTATCTATCATACAGTCAATTCTGGCAACGCCCGCACATCCTAAAACCCTGAATGTTTTCACTGCCATGGATTCAATTGTTTTTCTTTCCTCTTCAGTAAGATCTGCCGGAATTTTTCTCTGCGCCGAGCTCATGCCCTTACTGCCTTTGCTTCCGCCCTTGTACTTATCATCATAGCTTAAGATTTCTCCTGCAGACAAAGGTTCTTCGCATACTGATGCCCGCGCCGTCATATAGTCGCCCAGTACAGAGCAGTTTATTTCCCTGAGATTTACTATTGCCCTTTCCATAAGAATCCTTCCGGCATAAAGTGCCGCATTTTCAAGAGCCGCCTCAAGAGCCTGTCTGTCAGATGCCACCTTGATGCCTACACTTGATCCTAAGTTTACGGGCTTTACGATAACCGGATAGCCCACTTCAAGCTCAATCTTATCAAGTATATCGGAAGGATCTCTGTAGAAATCTTTGGAGTTTATGCAAAAGCCGGGGAGAACATTGACTCCCGCTTCCTTAAGCATTACTTTCATCACATATTTATCCATTCCCACCGCACTTGAAATAACATCACATCCGGCATAGGGAATTCCGAGAGTCTCCAGATATCCCTGGAGAATTCCGTCTTCAACATTTGTTCCGTGAACTATGGGCAGTGCCACATCTATTTTTGCATAGGTATTGTTTCCGAACTTTTTAGCCGGATAGTATTCCATGGAAGCTTCTCCGTCATTGCTTACAAAAACAACTCGTTTGCACATTTTGAGAAGCGATGGAATATCCTTATAATTTTCCATATCAAAAAGAGCACTTCCGGTGTAAAACTCATTTTTCTTTGTCATATATACAGGATATATTTCGTACTTTTCTTTATTAAGAGAGTACATAGCCTGAACAGCAGAAATAACAGATACTTCATGTTCTACGCTTTTACCGCCAAATATTACCGCAAGATTTATTTTCATTTATATCAAGACCTTTCTTTCCTATTATAATAAGGAAGTTTTTTATCAAAGGAAGTTATCCGGAAGGTCGTTTTCAAGAAGAACCACCGAAGGAACATCCGTAATTTTATAAACATAGGAAAGAGCGTCATTTATATCTTTAGCTATATAAAGTCTTTCCTCGTCAAAGCCCTCTTCCCTTATACCTTCAGCAATAGGCTTTGCCTGCTTTTCTCCCACAAGCACTATATAATCTGCCGAATGAGCCGCTTTTCGTCCCATTTCCTTGTTGAGATTGTACTCTTCATCCCCCAGTTCAACCATTCCGGGTGTAACAAGAATTTTTCGTTCTTCAAACAAAGAAAGAGTTTTTAGCGCCGCCGTACTGCCGCCGGGATTTGAGTTGTATGCATCATCTATAACTGTATATCTTGGGTTCTTTTTAAGTTCCAACCTGTGTTCCGGAGCCTTAAGTCGTCTTACCGACACCTTTATGTCATCCGCCAAAACGCCCAGATGCTCAGCTACTGCAACACCGCCGGCTATATTTATGGCGCTGAAATCGCCTAAGAGAGAAGTCTTCAGTTCTTCACCCTTTATAAAGAAGCTTGCGCCGGAAGAAGAATATTTCATACCTTCCGCTCTGTAGTCGCATTCCGCATCGCTTCCGAAGCTTACAAATTCTCCTTTGAAACCGTAGCCCTTAATATATTCATTACTGTAGTTAAGAAACATCTTTCCGCCGTTTTCTCTCACAGCCTCCGCCAGCTCAAACTTTGTATTTATGATATTCTCTATGGTTTTGAATGTTTCAAGGTGCTGAGGACCTATCGATGAAATAACACCGTACTTAGGCTTCACAAGGTCGCATATTTCCTTGATATCTCCTTTGTTTTTCGCTCCCATTTCAACCACGAAAACCTGATGTGTAGGTTTAAGTTGCTCTCTTACGGTTCTTACCACACCCATTGTGGTATTGAAGCTTCCGGGAGTCATCAGTACGTTATACTTCTCCGAAAGGAGACTTGAAATTATGTACTTCATACTGGTCTTTCCGTAGGAGCCTGTCACACCAATTATAATAAGGTCCTTTGCCGAAGCAAGAATTCTTTTGGCGTCGTTGTAATAATGACGTGCTATTCCCTTTTCCATTGGCTCTGCCATAAGCAATGCAAGGGAAATAATATGCGGAACCAGAAGTGCAGCCGCAAGGAAAATTACCGGTGCCCATATGCTGTCTTTAACAAAAAAACATCCTGCCACAACTGCCACTCCAAGCACCATATACACAATTATAAGCCTTTTAACCCTCGCTGTATAAACAAGAGGTTTTTTTGCTTTCTTTTTCTTAAAAGGAACTAAAAGAAACATAAGTGCCGCAAAAACAGCAAAGACCACCTTATTCCCCAAAGCCAAAAACGCAAACGCCAAAGCAGGCCATATTGCCCTTAAAGCCAGCATTTTTCCTTTATTTTCAGAAAGCCACTTACCATATCTTTCTATTCTGTAGGAATTAAGCTGAAGCATATGTATATATCCGATTCCGGAAAATGCAAAAAACAGCAAGAATGTCAAAGATACCAAAGAGAATAAGTAAATCAAAAGGTTCATTCCTTCCTTAGATTAATGTGTAAGAAAATAATCAATTGCCCCTATTACCTTACCGGGATTGTCAAGATAGGAAAAATGGCCTCCGCCGGTAACCTCCACGAGACCGGAGCCTTTTATCAGCTTTTCCATTTTACGTCCGTCGGCAATAGGTGTTGCCGTATCAAGACTTCCCCATATCAGGAGCGTTTCTGATTTTATTCCCGGAAGCATATGGGTAAGATCTTCAGAAAGGAGCTTACTCATAGTCGCGCGCATTACCGGAGAAGAATTTTTATAATCATCACTTCCGGCATTTTGTACGAATTTCTCATAAAGGCCCGTCTTATTCAATAAAGGAAGCTTCAATACTTTTTTTCCAAGTTTATAGCTGTACACCTTAGCATAATATACAGGACCGTGTTTTTTCTTTATTCCGGCGCTGTCCATCAGAATAAGCTTTTCAGGGCTAAACGAATCCGATGCTTTTATAAGGATTCTTCCTCCGTTGGAATGTCCCAGTGCAGCATAGGGCTTTATGCCAAGTGCCTCTATATACGCTTCAAGAAATCCGGCATAATCTTTAGCCTCCCAGGGCTCAATCGGCTCATCCGACGCACCGAATCCCGGAAGGTCCGGCACAATCACCCTGAAAGTTCCTTTAAGAGCATTGAATATGGGATTTAAACTTTCTTTGTTCGCTCCCCATCCGTGAAGCAAAAGAACACATTTTCCTTCTCCTTCATCATTATAACATATTTTAAGGCCGTTTACGGTTACTTCTTTCATAAAATCTTCCTTCAACAGTTCATTCTCTGTTATTATATACCAGTTATTTAAAATAGTCAAGATTTCTTCTCTTGCATATTCTGCCAAAATAGTATATAATACACAGTAACCGCTTCCAATAAAATGCATAAAATAGCTTACGGAGGCGGTTATATTGAGAAAACTGAACATGAAAAAAAGAAGATTTTTCCACTTTTTTATAAAATTTCTTTTTATACTTCTTATCTGCACAGTAACGCTTACCATGGCACTTTCTCCTGCATTTTATGAAATCGCCGAGTCCCTATGTTCCAACCATGCCTGCTCGGTTTTGTATAGTGCCATCCGCAAAATTTCCGAAAGCGAAAATTTCACGGATCTTACAGAAATTTCTCTGCACGAAGATAAAATTACCGGCATATCGTTAAATTCCGCAAAAGCAAACAGAATCCTCTCTGATTTTGCCGCAACGGCAAACGCCATGCTGTCAAGCGAAGAATATTCCGTTTTCTCCGTACCACTCGGCAATCTGACAGGTGTCCCTCTTCTTTCGGGTCGTGGATCGAAAGTCCCTTTACGGGTAATCCCTATGGGGAATACAGACGCCTCCATTATCTCAGATTTTTCGGAAGCAGGAATAAATCAGACAAAACATTCCGTATACATAAAGGCCAGGATAAAACTTCGTCTCATGGCTCCTTTTTCAGACAAAATCACCGAAACCGAAACCACGCTCCCCCTTGCAGAAACAGTAATCGTAGGAGACATTCCATCTCTTTATGCCGCAGGAATAAAATAATACCGAAAGGACCTTTGAATATGTTCAATATAGTTTTAATAGAACCTGAAATACCGCAAAATACAGGAAACATAGCGAGAACCTGTGCTGCTACCGGCGCCGCCCTTCATTTAGTGCGCCCCTTAGGCTTTGAAATTGACGATAAAAAATTAAAGCGCGCAGGTCTCGACTAATGGCATCTGCTTAACATAAAATATCATGACAGACTGGAAGC
>JAUNRD010000058.1 GCA_030535815.1 Clostridia bacterium | reverse complement strand
CCTTTTGTCATCCCTAATTATACTTGTGTCACAATATCAAGTAATTCAAGGATTTTTTCCTCATTCACATAATATTCATTCTTATACTCAACAATAAAACTACTATCATCCAATCCAGTTTGATATATACAATTCTCATAAATGTCTAAAAATGAAATTTGAGATTCCCATATTACATAATATAAACCATCACTCCAATATCCTCCTTTGGGCAAAAGAACAAAACCAGAAGGAATCTCCCTGACATCTTTCGGATACTCATCACAAGACGCTGCAGCTAATAAAACAGATACTATCAAAATCACAAAAATGAACATCAATAATAATTTTCGTTTCATAAATATCCCCTTCCGTTAACTTCATTTTAGCATAAGTGATGCCTTAATACAAGTATTTTCACATAAAAACACCCCGAAGCTTTTGCTTCGGGGTGTTAAATCGATTAACCAAAAATTGTCTTTCCTGCACTCTCAAGGTCGTTACAAGCTTCAACAACACGGGAAGCCATACCCTCTTCGCCCTTCTTTAAGTAAGCTCTGGGGTCATACATCTTCTTGTTACCAACTTCGCCTTCAATCTTAAGCATACCGTCGTAGTTTTTGAACATATGGTCAACTACAGGCTTGGAGAAAGCGTACTGTGTATCTGTGTCGATGTTCATCTTGATTACGCCATAGCCGAGTGTTTCCTTTATTTCTTCCTTGGAAGAACCGGATCCGCCGTGGAATACCAAGAAGAAGCCCTTATCAGCGCCGTATTTAGCCTTTAATGCATCCTGACCGTTTTTAAGGATGGAGGGATTAAGCTTTACGTTACCGGGCTTATATACGCCGTGAACGTTACCGAAGGTTGCTGCAACGGTGTATGTTCCCTTAATGTCCTTAAGAGCATCATAAACCTTTAACATATCTTCGGGGGTTGTGTATAACTTATCGTTTGATACGCCTTCGTTGTTCTGTCCGTCTTCTTCGCCGCCTACAACGCCGGTTTCAACTTCCAAAACGATGTCGTTTGCTGCACAGCGAGCGAAAAGCTCCTTTGCAACAGCGATGTTTTCATCAAGAGTAATGTCGCTTCCGTCGAACATATGGCTATTGAAAAGATTGGGACGGCCTTCTGCTCTTCTTCTTTCGGTTTCAGCAATTAAGGGAAGCATAAAGGATTCAAGCTTGCCCTTTGTGCAGTGGTCTGTGTGAAGTGCAACATATACGTTGTACTTTTCAGCCATTAATCTAACGTGATCGGCAAGGCTTATTGCACCAAGTACCTTATCCTTTACGTTAAGACCGGATGCAAACTCAGCTCCGCCAACGGAAACCTGCACGATACCGTCAGACTTTGCATCAGCAAGACCCTTAAGTACTGCGTTTGCAGTTTCCATAGAGGAAACGTTTACAGCGGGATATGCATAGTGATTGTCATATGCCGCCTTCATCATATTCAAATACTGTTCATAATTTACTACAGGCATGGTAAAACCTCCAAATAAAAAATTTCGATTAATTATAACACAATTTCTAAATTATGTCAATTATTTAACCATATTATTCTTTCATATCTTTTCCCGCTTTCGCATAAAATAACCTTAAAACTATGTAAAAGGAGTATTTTTATGTGGAAAAAGTATAAACCCTATATAATATCATGTGCCATTGCCTTAGCTGTTGGCGGACTTTCTGCCCTTTTAACCAAGGGAAACATGGACCTTGCCAAAGATACCGTAATGCCGCCCTTATCGCCGCCTGCCTTTTTATTTCCCATAGTCTGGAGCATTTTATACATCCTTATGGGAATTGCCTCGGCAATAGTTTATTTAAGAAAGACGGCTCTGCCCAATGAAGCAAGGTGTGCGCTGACGGTTTATGCCGCATCCCTCATATTCAACTTTTTCTGGAGCATAATCTTTTTTAATCTCCGTGCCTTTTTGGCATCCTTTATCTGGCTGATCATTTTGTGGGTTTTAATTATCCTCTGCATAAAAAAGTTTTATCCCTTTTCAAAAACGGCATCATACCTTATGGTTCCCTATCTTTTGTGGGTAACTTTTGCCGGCTATCTTAACCTTATGATTTATATCTTGAACAGATAATTTCCTTTAAGGCTTCCTCTGCCTTTTTAGCATCTGCCCTGCCCTTTGTTTCCTTCATTATTTTTCCGATAAGCGGGGCAATTGCCTTTTCCTTTCCTGATAAAAAGTCCGAAATTGCCTTTTCGTTTCCGATTATTACATTTTCTGTTATTTTTATAAGCTCATCATCTGAAATCGGGGCAAAATCTTCTTCATTGAAAAGCTCTGAAAAAGGCTTTCTTTCCTCAAACATTTTATCGAAAATTTTCTTATCGAATCGCTTTTCTATTTTCCCCTCTGCCATAAGGGAAAGGACATATAAAACATCGGGTGCCGTGGGAAGGATTTCGCCGTTTCCCCTTGTTTCCTCATCTACAAACTTAAAGGCGGATGAAAGGATAATTTTTGATAAATGAACGGCATCGCCATAGCCCGATAAAAGGCTGTCAAAATATAGGGAAAGCGCCTTGTATTTTGATATTATAAAGGCATCCTCCATTGATACGCCAAATGATGCATAGTGCATTTTCTTCTCCCTCGGAAGAGGGGGAAGATTTTCTTTTAAGGCGGAAATTTCTCTATCCGATATGTAAACTGAGGGAATGTCAGGCTCCGCAAAATAGCGGTAGTCCGATGCACTTTCCTTTCCGCGCATAGCTTCGGTAACTCCCGTTTCACTATTAAAGCGGCGGGTTTCCCTTACTATTTCTTTTCCTTCTTCAAGCATTGATGCAAGCCTTTTTGCCTCATAATCAATTGCCTTTTTTATAAAGGAAAAGGAGTTTACGTTTTTAATTTCAACCCTCTCGCTTATCTTTCCTGTCACTTTATCTTTAAGGGATATATTTACGTCACAGCGAAGGGAGCCTTCCTGCATTTTGCAGTCGGAAATTCCAAGGCGTTTCATGGTAAGTGCCAGATCGGTAAGGTATTCAGCCACCTCTTCCCCTGTTTCAAAGTCAGGCTTTGTAACTATCTCAATCAATGGCACTCCCGCACGGTTGTAGTCAATTAAAAATTCCCCGTCCTTTTTTATGAGCTTACCTGCATCCTCCTCGATATGGATACGCTCGATTCTTATCCTTCGCCCGTCTGTGAGAGTTACGCTTCCGCCAATACAAAGCGGCACTTCTCCCTGGGTTATCTGATATGCCTTCGGAAGGTCGGGATAGATATAGTTTTTCCTTGCCATATATGAGTAGTTGTTTATTTCAGAGCCAAAGGAAAGCCCCGCCATTGCACCGAAAAGCACAACCTCGTGATTAAGGTGCGGCAAAGCGCCGGGGTGTCCCATACAAACCTCACAGCATTTTGAGTTAGGCTCACCGCCGAAGGAGTTTTCACAGGAGCAGAAAATTTTGCTTTTTGTAAGCAGCTCTACGTGGGTTTCAAGCCCGATTATGGGTTCAAAATTCAAATTTTTCCGCCCCCTTTTTATAAATTTCGTCCTGCATCGCATCTTCAAAGGCATATGCTGCACGAAGTATAACATCCTCATCCATCCACTTTGCTGTTATCAGCATACCTAAGGGAAGTCCGTTTTCAGAAAATCCCATCGGAACAGAAAGGGATGGAAGATGGGAAACCGACGCCGCCGTTAAAAAGTAGTCCGTTAAAAGTTCATCTGTTTCTCCCGGAAGCGGTGCTGTATGAAATGCCGAGGGCGAAATAAGTATGTCGAATCTGCCGAATACCTCTTTGAAGCTCTCCGCAAGACGGCATCTTTCCGCCTCCGCCTTTTTCCTTAAAGAAAGCTCCTTTTCCGAGGTCAGTATGACATTTCCCAGAAGGATTCTCATTCTAACTTCGTCGCCGAAGCCCTCTCTTGTATCAACGACGCTGTTTCGTCTTTCGCCGTATCTTACGCCGTCATACCTTGCCAGATTACTTGCCGCATCGGAAGTTGCAATTACGGAATATATGTCATCCGCCTTGTCCCAGGCAGGGATTTTCACATCCGACACTTCCGCACCAAGCAATCTGTAGGTTTCTGCGGCTCTTTTTATGTGTTTTTTCGTTTCATCGTGGGCTTTGTCCGTTACATCCAAAATAATTCCGACCTTAAGTCCCTTTACTCCATCGGAAAGATTTCCGTAAGTTTTTTTCCTGTCGCCCTTAACCGATGTCATATCCTTTTCATCAAAGCAATTTACCGCATCGAAAACCGCCGACACATCGGAAACCGAGCCTGCGATTATCCCCACTCTGTCAAGCAGGGACGAATGGGCAATAAGCCCGCGTCTGCTTAAGGCTCCGTAGGTGGGGCAAAGACCGACGGTGCCCGTATAGGATGCCGGAAGCCTTATGCTTCCTCCCGTATCGGAACCGAGAGAATAAACTACTTCCCCCGATGCAACAGCTGCCGCACTTCCGCCCGACGAGCCACCGGGAGATCTTTTTTCATCAAGGGGATTTATAACCGCCCCTTTAAATGACGTGTCACTTGATGCGCCCATCCCGAACTCGTCCATATTATTTTTGCCGAGAAGCACCGCACCTTCCTTTTTAAGGCAGGCGTAAGTATGGGCATCATTGACGGGATAGTAATCAGACAGAACTCTGCTTCCCGCTGTGGTTAAAATCCCGCAACTTGAAAGATTGTCCTTAAGGCTCATGGGAATGCCGGAAAGCAAGGTATCCTTTCCTTCATCAAAAAGCCTTTCTGCATAGCGGGTGTTTTCAAGTGCTTCTTTTTCCGTCACCGTGATGAATGCATTAAGTTCCTCTTTTTCCTTTATTCTTTCAAGATATTTTTCTAAAAAAAGCGAAGGCGATATTTCTTTATTTTTGAGAAGCTTATGCAGTTTTTCAATTTTCCCCTTCATAATACGCCTCCGAAACCGAAATAAAGCCGTCCTCTGCCGCTTTTGCATTTTTAACGGCAACAAAATTGTCAAGTGACGGCTTTGCCTCATCTTCCCTTAAAGAAGTATCTCTATGTATAATCTCCCCGTCTGTAAGAGATATTCCAAGTATATTTTTAAGCCTTGCTTCAAATTTTTCCTTTTCGCCTTTTCTTTCCTTAAGTGCCGAAAGGTGTAAAAGCTCTTCGTATGTGTACATAAAACCCCATCCTTTATGATATACAGTATATACTATTTCCTTAAACATTTCAATATAAAAAAGCGATGCAATGCATCGCCTTTCTGCTTTTAAGGTCTATCTCTTATATTTTCCTTAATAAACTTGCCTTTTTGCGTTCCGGGCATTTTTAACGCTTCACCCTTTTACCGCACCTGCGGCAACACCTTTTATTATATGCTTCTGACAGATAAGATAAAATACAATAACCGGCACAATGCTTATCATAATCATCGCCATCGTCGCACCCATATCCACCGTACCGAAGCTTCCTCTGAGGTACTGGATATGAATGGGAATAGTGCGGTACTCGTTTATATCAAGCACAAGATACGGAAGGAGATAGTCATTCCATATCCACATAATTTCAAGCACACCCACGGAAATAAGGGTTGGCTTAAGCATGGGAAGCACCACAAGAAAGAAGGTTTTGACGGGCCCGCATCCGTCAATGGATGCCGCCTCCTCAATTTCCGAGGGAATGGATTTTATAAAGCCCGAAAACATAAATATCGCAAGACCTGCACCAAAGCCAAGATAAATTACAGGTATGGTGAAAGGCGTATTTAAGTTAAGTGTGTCCGCCGTTCTTGAAAGAGTGTACATAACCATCTGGAAGGGCACAACCATTGAAAAAACGCATAAGTAGTAAACGCCTTTCCCTATTATTCCGCCCACCCTTTCAATGTACCACGCCGCCATTGACGTGCATAAAAGTATGAGTGCGGTGGAAGTTACGGTAATTATGAAGCTGTATAAAACCGACATAAGAAAGGGATAGTTTCCGAAGGTCATACCCTTTATATAGTTATCCGCCCCCACAAAGCTTTCGGCATCGGGCAGGCTGAAGGTTTCCATATTTATGGCATTATTGCTCTTGAAGGAATTAATCAATACCAGCAAAACCGGCATTACATAAAATATGCTGATTACGGAAAATATCACCGTGAGCACTGTTTTCACGGCTCTTTCCCGCCTTAGCGAAGAGAGATTTTTCAATTTTTTACCTCCCTTGATTTTGTTCCGAAAAGCTGCAAAAGTCCTATTCCCACAACCAAAATACAGAAGAGTACCGCCTTTGCCTGACCGACACCGCGGTTTGTCACGTTTGCGCTGAAGGAATTTACGATGTTTAGCGCCATAAGCTCCGTGGTTCTCACCGTACTTCCGTCGGCTAACATCTCGAAGGGTCTTCCCGCCGTAAGTGCTAAGTTCTGATCGTAAAGCTTAAAGGAATTGGTAAGTGTCAGAAAGGTGCATATTGTAATTGAAGGCATCATATTCGGGATGATAATTTTCCTTAGTGCCTGAAAGCCGGTGGCTCCGTCAATTTTCGATGCCTCAAGCATATCCTCCGGCACCGACTGGAAGCCTGCGATGTATATAATCATCATATACCCCACCTGCTGCCAGCACATTAAAATCACAAGTCCCCAGAAGCCGAAACGCCCGTCAAGCATAATGGAAGTTCCGTAAAAGGATAAAATATAGTCAAATATCATGGACCAGATGTAGCCAAGTACAATACCGCCGATTAAATTCGGCATAAAGAAAACCGTTCGGAAAATGTCCGCCCCTTTTATTTTGCTCGTAAGGATATAGGCAACGGCAAAGGCGATGAGATTGATAAGAACAAGTGTCACAACGGTGAAAAGCAGTGTGTGACGGAAGGCGTGGACGAAGGACGTATCGGAAAACGCCTGAATGTAGTTGTCAATCCCCGCCCACTCCCAGTCACTTGTCAGACGAAACCTTGTAAAGGAAAGAAAGAGCCCCTGAAGAAACGGCCATATAAAGCCTATTGAAAACGCAATAAAGGTGGGCAAAAGGAAGAGCCAGCCCATGCGGGCAACGGGCTTCCTTATAAGACTTGATGATAAACCGCCTCGCTCCCTGCGGATTTTTTTATTCACGTAAAATCACAC
Source organism: Clostridia bacterium (assembly GCA_030535815.1). GTDB lineage: Bacteria > Bacillota > Clostridia > CAKSNL01 > HGM11501 > HGM11501. The sequence continues at coordinate 1,649 of JAUNRD010000058.1, read as the reverse complement.
TCTTCCTTTTTGTTTTACTGATTTTCTATCTTGTACTGCTGCTCCCAGCCGGTTATAAATGCCTTTTCCACCTCAGACCAGTCGGAAAGCCCTGCGCTGTATTTTGTGAGGGCATCAACCAAGCCCATACGCCATATTTCAACGCCGGGTGTAAGGTTGAAGTCCCAGCTTACGGAGTATTTTCCCTCTTCTACATAGTCCGATGCATTTTTTATAAAGAGGTTTGCATCTTCCGGCGCACCTTCGTAGGGTATGGCGCCGAATTCCTCAGTCATAACCTTTGTTCCTTCATCGGATGTTACAAGCCAGTCCATAAAGTCAAGGGTTGCCCTTATATCTTCCTCGGAGGCGTTTTTATTTACCGCCCAGCAGTTTTCCGTGCCGGAGCAAAGCCCCGCATTCTCTTCACCGGGAACACCTGTGTATATGGGAATCATCTGTAGCTCATCGTCCGTAAAGCCCGCTTCCTTAAGCTTGTGATATTCCCAGGAGCCGTTCTGATAAAATACTGCCTTACGCTCGGTAAATTCGGCGGTTGCCATATCAGCCGTGGCTGTTGCAAGGCTTGCGCCCGTAACGGCTGAATTGTTTATATATAAATCCCATATATTCTTAAATGCATAAAGGTAGTCACCGGTAAGGGATGGCACCTGGGAATTAACGCCTCTGTCCTTAAATTCGTAGTAGAGTGGCATATTCGCAAGATGTCCTGAAAAACGCCAGGAGGAGGATGCATCAAGCCCCGATGAGGTAAAGGCATCAAAGCCAAGCTCCCCGCTTCTTTTGTGAATGTCTGAAGCCACAGCGGACAAGGTTTCAAAATTATATATATCGTCAACCGTGTAGCCCGCTTTTCCGAGTAAATCCTTGTTTACAATTATGCCGAAGCACTCATAGCAATATCCGATGGAAGCCACACTTCCGTCCTCATTATAAAGGATTATATCCTGATTGAGCTTGTCAAATACGCTTGTTCCTTTAAGGTCATAGCAATAGTCGCCCCAGGTTTTAAGGGACTCCATATTTCCCACGACAAACAAGGTGGGGGCGTTTTTCTTGTCCATCTCGGCAATCAAGGCCGTGTTATATCCGCCTGATGCCGCCGTTACCACTTTAACGTCCACCCCGGTCTGATTTTTATAGCTTTTCGCAACGTTCTGAAGTGCCGCATCCGCCTCGGGCTTAAAATTAAACCAGTAGACAGAGCCTGCTTTTTCCGTCGGCTCCTCCCCTGTGCAGGCAGTAAGGGCGAAAATCAACGTCGCGGCAATTAATAATGCAAGTATTTTTTTCATAAAATCATCCTTTCAATAAAGATAGTATATCTATTATTCCCATTATGAATACAAAAAAGTAAATTTATTTTAAAAAAACAAAAAGCGGAATCGCAATTAACGATTCCGCTTTTTTAATTACGTTAAGAATGAGCTCATTTTTTCGAGCTTTGATTAAGAGCTGCTTTTATGTAGCCTTCTTTTCTGGCACATTCATCTTCCCACATCTTTGCCATTTTTTCGTAAACTGATTTATCAATTTCAGGGGTGCCTTTGGAAAATGTGGGAAGAAGCATATCGCCTGCTGTCTTGGGATCTGTGCAGGAGGTATCATTACGCCACTTATCTCGCTCTGATTTATCTCTTAAATTCGGG
>JAUNRD010000455.1 GCA_030535815.1 Clostridia bacterium | reverse complement strand
ATTGATTGTTTTTGTAATTTCTATGGTGCCGATTTTGGAATTAAGAGGAAGCCTTTTGGCGGCGGGATTTTTGGGAATGAAATTTTTCTCAACCTTTATTATTGCCGTTATAGGAAATCTTTTGCCAATTCCTTTTATTTTGCTTTTCATAGACAAGATTTTCGGGTGGCTTAAAAAGACAAAACTAAAAAACATGGTTGAAAAGTTAGAGGCTAAGGCGTTATCAAAAGCAGACCAGATAAAAAAATACGGTAAATGGGGACTTTTCCTATTCGTTGCGATTCCCTTACCCGGTACAGGTGCGTGGACCGGAAGCCTGATTGCATCGCTATTTAGAATGAAGATTAAGGACTCTTTCCCGTGGATAGTTTTAGGGGTAATAGTTGCAGGACTTATAATGTCGTTGCTCTCATTCGGAATAATTGGAAACTTATTACATTAAAAAAACTTTTGCATCAAAAGATGCAAAAGTTTTTTTTATTTAAACATTTCTGCTAAATTTATAATGTTTCCGGCACCCATAACAAAAACCATATCATCTGCCGAAACATTCTTCTCCAGATACTTTTTGATATCCTCAAATTCCTTGATATAAGAAGCGTCTGTGTTTTTGATTTCTCCTGCTAATTTTTCCGAGGTGGTAACTCCGTCGAAGGCCTCACGTGCGGCATAGATGTCGGTTAAGATTAAGTGGTCGGTGTCTTCAAAACAGGTGAGAAAATCTTGCCAAAGAGTTCGGGTTCTGGTGTAGGTATGGGGTTGGAAAACGCACCATATCTTGCTTTTGCCGAAGGTCTTGGCGGTGCTTAATGTAGCACGGATTTCGGTGGGGTGATGAGCATAATCGGCGATTACGTCGGCACCGTTTACGGTGCCTTTCTTCTCGAATCTTCTGTGAGTGCCGTGGAAACCTTCAATTCCCCTTGCCGCCTTTTCTAAGTCTATATTGTAAATGTCGCAAACGGCAATTGCCGCAAGAGTGTTTAAAATATTATGCTTTCCCGGAACATTAAGGGAAATGTGGCATAGAACCTCACCTTTTTTCATAACATCAAATTCAGGAAAACCGCTATTGTATTTAATGTTTGATGCGTAGATGTCGAATTTGTCGGTCAAACCATAGTATATAACGTTACAGTCGGTGCCTTCTAGAGTCTTTATAATTTCCGGGTCTTCGCCCCAGGCAACAACATATCCGTCGGGGGTGGTTAACTGTGCATATTTTCTGAAACTGTTTCTTATATCCTCAATGCCCTTAAAGAAGTCAAGATGATCTTCTTCGATATTGGTGATTACCGCAATATTTGGGAAGAACTTTAAAAAACTGTTGGTATATTCACAAGCCTCGGTGAGGAAATATTGGCTTTTGCCTGCCTTAATGTTTCCACCGATAATATCCAATTCACCGCCAATGCTGATGGTTGGGTCGGTTTCGGCATTTATAAGGGCGTGGGCAAGAATTGATGTGGTTGTAGTCTTGCCGTGAGTACCTGCGATACCGATAGAATATTTATACTCTTTCATAACTGCCCCCAAAAATTCGGCACGGTCGATTCTTCTTACCCCGGTTTTTAGCGCTTCTGCCATTTCGGGGTTATCTTCGTGGACTGCGGCTGTATGTACAACTAAATCAGCACCCGCAATGTTTTCTTTGCTATGCCCAATATATATAGTTGCGCCGTTTTTTTGAAGTTTTTCGGTTATAGCCGAGCCTTCTCTGTCCGAACCACTGACTAAGAAACCATTCTCAAGCATAATTTCGGCAAGACCGCTCATACTAATTCCGCCGATGCCTATAAAATGAATGTGGCTTTTTGGTTTTAAGTCACTCATTAAAAATCTGTCCATTATAGCACCCAATCCCTCTTTTAAAAAATAATATCTATTATTATATACCCTGGACGGTAAAAATAAAACTGAATTAACTTAAAAGAAAAAAAATAAATGTTTTTTTGGAAAGC
>JAUNRD010000057.1 GCA_030535815.1 Clostridia bacterium | reverse complement strand
TAAAGGCGGCACTTGTTGCGGCGTGCAAGAAAAATTATCTTGACAACCTTTATGTACGTGTTGAGATGAACGAGGAAACAGGTGCAATTCAGGCTTATACTCAGAAGATGGTGGCAGAAGAGGTAGAAGATCCCATAAACGAAATCTCTTTGGAAGAAGCTCGTGCAATAAAGCCCTCCTACGAGGTTGGGGATTTTGTTGACTATGCGGTTGATCCCATGCGTTTCGGAAGAATCGCTGCTCAGACTGCAAAGCAGGTTGTTATTCAGAAAATAAGAGAGGCTGAAAGAGGACATCTCTTTGATGCATTCACCGAAAAAGAAGGAAAGATTCTTACCGGTATCATCCAGAAGGAAGACAAAAAGGGAATCATCGTTTCTTTAGAGGACAATGCGGAAGGACTTCTTATTCAGAAGGAGCAGATTCCCGGAGAGGAATATCCCTTCAACAAGCGTATGAAGTTCTTCGTTATGGAAATTAAAAAGGCTTATGCAGGTCCTCAGATACTTCTTTCCAGAACACATCCCGGCCTTATAAGAAAGCTTTTTGAACAGGAAGTTCCCGAAATAGCAGACGGAACAGTTGAGATAAAGAGCGTTGTAAGAGAAGCGGGCTCCAGAACCAAGATGGCTGTATGGTCCAACGATGAAAAAATTGACCCCATCGGTTCTTGTGTAGGTCAGAAGGGTATGAGAGTAAATGCCGTTATGGACGGCATGGGCGATGAAAAGATTGACATTATAAAGTATTCCGAAGATCCTGCTGAATTTATAAAGGCGGCATTAAGCCCTGCCAAGGTGACAAGCGTTACCATAAACGAAGAGGAAAAGAGCGCCATGGTTTTAGTTCCCGAATATCAGCTTTCTCTCGCTATCGGTAAGGAAGGTCAGAATGTTCGTATTGCTGCAAGACTTACCGGATGGAAGATTGATATAAAGAGCGACAGCGCCCAGTAACAGAGGTGATTGGCTTTGGCTAAAAACATTCCCTTGCGAATGTGCTGCGTGTGCAGAGTAAGCAAGGATAAGAAAGAACTTTTGAGGATTGTAAAGAATAAAGATGGCGAAATTTTTATAGACCCCACAGGTAAAGCAAATGGCAGAGGTGCATATATCTGCAAAGAAGGAAATTGCGCTTCGGAAGCTGAAAAGAAAAAGGCGCTCGAGCGGTCTTTCAAGTCATCTGTCGATAAAGAACTGTTTTCATCCCTTATGGAAATGAAAACAGCGGACTAATCATGGAGGTGTTTCTATGGCTAAAATTAAAGTAAATGAACTTTCCAAAGAACTCGGCATAAAAAGTGCTGAGATTGTTGAATTACTTAAGGATACAGGCTCTCAGGTAAAGGGATATTCAAGTGTTTTATCCGATATGGATATGAATGTGATTCTTGAACATTTTACAAAGCTTTATGACGACGGATCGGATATTTATGAATTCATGAAATCCTTATGCCCCGTTAAAGCAGAAGAACCTAAGGAAGAAGTGAAAGCTTCCAAAGAGAAAAAAGAAGCTGCGCCCGCAAAGGAAGCAGGTGCAAAACCCAACCGCAACACGGAAAAAAGATATGTTGATACCCGTGCTAATGTTGTGGATCTTTCCAAGTATAACGACAGCGAAAAGATAGAAGAGCTTGCTCCCGAACTTAAGGATACTGTTACAAACAAGCAGAAAATCAAGAAAAAGAACAAAATGCAGCAGCAGAAAAATACTTTTGTTCCCAAGAAGGAAGAGCCTAAAAAGAAGGAAAAGCTTGAAATTGAGATTCCCGATGAAATCATCGTATCCGATCTTGCAGAAAAGCTTAAGACAACGGTTAATGATGTTATCAAGCGTCTTATGTTAATCGGAGTTATGGCAAACGTAAATCAGGCGGTTGACTTTGATACAGCAAGCCTTATTGCAGAAGATATGGGAGCGGTTGTAACAAAGGAAATTATTGTAACAAAAGAAGATGTGTTGTTCAACGATACAGAAGATGCTCCCGAGGATTTACTTCCCAGAGATCCCGTTGTTGTTGTTATGGGTCACGTTGACCACGGTAAGACATCACTTCTTGACGCTATAAGAGAAACAAACGTTGTATCCGGAGAAGCAGGCGGTATTACCCAGCACATCGGTGCATACCGCGTTAAGATAAATGACCGTCAGATTACATTCCTTGATACTCCCGGTCATGAAGCATTTACAGCAATGCGTGCCCGCGGTGCACAGGTAACAGATATTGCAATACTTGTTGTTGCGGCAGACGACGGTATTATGCCTCAGACAGTTGAAGCGATAAACCACGCTAAGGCTGCAGGTCTTACAACAATCGTTGCAATTAATAAAATCGACAAAGAAAGTGCTGACGTTGCAAGAGTAAAGAGAGAGCTTTCTGAGAATGATATACTGGTAGAAGAGTGGGGAGGAGATACGGTTTGTGTTGAAGTTTCCGCAAAGCAGAGAATCAACATCGAGGGTCTTCTTGAGATGGTTATCTTAAGTGCCGATATGCTTGAGCTCAAGGCAAACCCCAACCGTAATGCAAAGGGTACGGTTATTGAATCCCGTCTTGACAAGGGCAGAGGTCCTGTTGCATCCGTACTCGTTCAGCGCGGTACACTTAAGCAGGGCGATGTAGTTGTTGCAGGTACCAGTGTTGGTAGAGTTCGTGTAATGACAGATGATAAGGGTAATAAGATTAAGGAAGCAGGTCCTTCCGTACCTGTTGAAATCGTGGGACTTTCCGAGGCTCCCGAAGGCGGAGAAATCTTCTGGGCTGTTGACGATGAAAGAGCAGCTCGTGACGTTGTTGAAGCAAGAAAGCAGAAGATTAAGGACGAAGCTGTTCAGGCTCAGTCTGCAGTAAATCTTGATGATCTCTTTGCTCAGATTTCCCAGGGAGATGTGAAGACACTTAATATAATCGTTAAGGCTGACGTTCAGGGTAGCGTTGAGGCTGTCCGTCAGAGCCTTGAAAAGCTTTCAAATGAGGAAGTTAAGGTTAAGGTTATCCACGGTGCAGTCGGCGGAGTAAATGAGTCCGACGTTATGCTTGCATCTGCATCCAATGCCATTATCGTAGGATTTAACGTTCGTCCCGACGGCGGTGCGAGAGTTGCGGCTGAAACAAAGGGTATCGAAATGAGAATGTACCGTATAATCTACGATGCAATCGACGAAATTGAAGCTGCTATGAAGGGTATGCTTGCACCTAAGTTCCGTGAAAAGGTAACAGGTCATGCAGAGGTACGCCAGACATTCAAGGTTTCAAGCGTTGGTACCATTGCAGGATGCTATGTTACAGACGGTGTAATCCAGAGAAACAATCAGGTTCGTGTAGTTCGTAACGGCATTGTTATCTACGAAGGAGCCATTGATTCTCTTAAGAGATTCAAGGACGATGCAAAGGAAGTTGCATCCGGCTTTGAATGCGGTATGAGCATCGAAAAGTTCAACGACATCAAGGAAGGCGACGTATTTGAAAGCTTCACTATGGAAGAGGTTGAAAGATAAATGAGTTTCGACAGGATAGAGCGGATTTCCGGCGAAGTAATGCGGGAACTTTCAAATATTTTAAGAGAAATAAAGGATCCCAGAATGAAGGGTATGGTAAGTATCCTTACCGTTAAGGTGGCGAAAGACTTATCTCACGCCAAAGTTATTCTGAGTGTAATGGGAACGGAAGAAGATAAAAAGTCCACTCTTGCTGCGTTAAAGTCGGCAAGCGGCTATATACGTCGTGAACTTTCAGGAAGAGTTGACCTTAGAATCACTCCCCAGTTAAGCTTTGAAATCAGTGACTCCATTGAGCATGAAATTCACATAAGTAAAATTATTGAAGATGCATTAAAGGGATCTGAGGGAAAAAATGAGTAAATTTTCTGATATTATAAAAGAAATTGAAAAAGCGGAGAGCATCGCTGTTTTCGTCCATGTCAACATGGACGGAGATGCGGTAGGCTCCGCATTTTCCTTTGCCAAAGCATTGACCGACTTTGGCAAAAAGGCGACGGTGGTGCTTAACGACAATCCACCTGCCTATTTAAGATACTTCTGCGATGAATACGTGAGAGATACAGATGAAATTTTTGATCTTGCCGTTGCCCTTGACTGCGGCGATATGGCAAGACTGGGTTGCTTAAGGGAGACCTTTGAGAGGGCGCATCGCCACGTATGCATCGACCATCATGTTTCAAATGTGGGCTACGGCGATGTTAACTATATAAAAGCAAAGGCATCGAGCACCAGCGAAATTGTGTATGAGCTCATAATGGCTCTTACGGGTAAAATTTCATCCCGCCAGGCAGAACAGCTCTACGCGGGAATTATCACCGATACCGGCGGATTCAAGTTTTCAAACACCACGCCGGAAAGCTTTATATATAGTGCCGAGCTTCTTAAATGCGGCGCCGACATAAGCAGGGTTTGCATAGAAATTTACGAATGTGAATCCTTAGGAAAGCTTAAGCTTAAGTCCAAAGCGCTTGATTCATTAAAACTCTATTCTGGCGGAAAAATTTCCTCGGTTATTCTTACCGAAAAGGATTTTGAGGAAACGGGAACGGGATTTTCCGACTGTGAAGGCTTTTCTGAGATAGGAAGAAGCGTTGAAGGCGTAGAGGCGGCATTTTCAATAACTGCAAAGCATCAGGTAAAGGTAAGTCTCAGAAGTAAATCCTATGTGGATGTATCCCGCGTTGCAGCCCATTTTGGCGGTGGCGGACACGTTAAAGCAAGCGGATTTACATTGCCTGGAGATACTGATATAGATAAGCTTACGGAAGAAATCGTTAAAATGCTTGAAAAAGAAATATTGGAGCACGAAAATGAACGGAGTAATAGTAATTGACAAGGAAGCGGGCTTTACCAGCTTTGATGTTGTGGCAAAGGTAAGAAGGCTCTGCCGTCCTTTCAAGGTTGGACATACCGGCACTCTTGACCCGGATGCGACGGGGGTTCTTCCTGTATGCATAGGCAATGCCACAAGAGCTGCCGATATAATGAGCGGAAACGATAAAAAAAGCTACCGTGCCGTAATGAGACTGGGGAGTGCGACGGAAACCTATGATGCATCAGGTGCTGTAACTGAAAGCGGCGATGCATCGGGTGTCACCGATGAGATGATAGAAGGCGTAATTTCATCCTTCCGCGGAGAAATTATGCAGATTCCGCCTATGTACTCGGCAATCAAGATAGGCGGTAAAAAGCTTTATGAGCTTGCCCGGGAGGGGAAGGAGATTGAAAGGGAAGCAAGGAAGGTTACGATTCATTCTCTTTCGGTTGTGCATCGTGAGGGCAATGACATTACCCTTGATATTGACTGCTCAAAGGGTACATATATAAGAAGCTTATGTCACGATGTCGGCATAAAACTTGGCTGCTTTGCCCATATGGCATCCTTAAGAAGGACAAAAAGCGGAAACTTTTCTTTGGAAGATGCCGTAAAACTTTCGGATTTATCGGATGCATCTGACATAGAAAAGCATCTTATATCCACCGAAAGGCTTTTTGACTATCCCGATTTCACGGTATCCGAAAAGCAGGAATATCTTGTGAGAAACGGTGTAAGTGCCTACTGTGAAGGCGAAGAGGGTAAGTACAGAGTGTTTAATAAAAAAGGTGAATTTCTTTCCGTTTCCGAAATTGTAACGGTGGACGGAAGAAAGTGTCTTAAGCTTATAAAGAGCTTTTACGGAGCGACAAAGGGTTGATTTTGTGATAATATTAGGTGAAACGGAAAAACTTAATAATACTTCTGTCTGCATAGGTAATTTTGACGGTGTACATATGGCGCACAGGGCTCTCATAAAAATGGCAGATGACGGGAAAGAAAACCTTAAAAGTGTCATATATACTTTTTCTCCGCATCCTAAAAAGGTTTTCGGCAACGAGCTTTCCTTTATACAGAGCGAAGAAGAAAAGATTTGTGCACTGTCTGAAACGGAGTGCGACTACCTGTTATTAAAGGAAGCAACGAAAGAATTTTTAGATAAAAGTCCTCTTGATTTTGTCCGCGAGGAGCTCATTGAAAGGCTCGGAGCGAAAAAGGTTTTCGTGGGATATGATTTCAGGTTCGGGAAAAACTCAGAAGGTGATGTTTCTCTTCTTTCCGGGCTGGGAAAAGAATATGGCTTTACAGTCCATGTTCTTCCTGAAATGAAAATTTCAGATATTCCCGTTAAAAGCAGCAGTATAAGACGTTTTATTGAAGATGGAGATTTTTATGCGGCAAACCTTCTTTTGGGGAGGCTTCATTCCTATGAAGGAGAAATCGTCCACGGAAAAAGCCTTGGCAGAAATTTAGGCTTTCCCACGGCAAATATTTTTCCGGACAGGGAAAAGGTGCTTCCGCCCTTCGGGGTTTATGCCGCAAAGGCAGAGGTTGATGGGGCAACCTACAACGCCGTTGTTAATGTGGGGCTTAATCCTACGGTAGAGGATGGCAAGAACCCTAAAATGGAAATAAATCTCATGGATTTTGATAAAGATATTTACGGAAAACGGATAAAAATTTCGTTTTTCAGGATAATAAGAAGAGAGAAAAAGTTCCGAAATATAGATGAACTTAAATATCAAATTGAAAAAGATGTAAAAAATGCAAAAAAATGTTTGACAAACTGTTAAATATGTGTTACAATAAGTGATGGCTTATGAATGGCCGAACCTTATACGAGGTTTCGGGGTTCACCGCCCTTTGCTTCGTGTAAAGGAGATATTAAATTAGGAGGTGTAGTAATGTTAAAGGACAGAAAGCAGGAAATTATCGCTACTTATCGCACAAGCGAGAACGATACAGGTTCTCCTGAAGTTCAGATTGCTCTCTTGACCGAGAGAATCAATCATCTTAATGAGCATCTCAAGGTGAATAAGAAGGACCATCATTCAAGAAGAGGTCTTCTGAAGATGGTAGGTAAGAGAAGAAGCTTACTTAACTATCTTGAAAGAATCGACATCGAAAGATATCGTGCAATCCTTGAAAAGCTTGGCTTAAGAAAGTAATTATATGCAGGCGGTCGTTACTTTAATGACCGCCGCTTTCTTCTATTTGAGAAAGTTGAGAAAAATTATAAACAAGCCATAAAAAACAGAAAAACGGCCGGAAGCGATTAGCAGTTAGATGTGTTTTTTCACTGTGAAAAGGCAGATCTAAGTGCTAAATGCTCGAGGCCTGGAAAATATTTATAAACCGAAAGGAAGGTATTTTATGAAGAAAATATTCACTACAGAAGTAGCAGGCCGTCCCTTCAGCGTTGAAGTTGGAGAACTTGCACAGCTTGCAAACGGAAGTGCATTCGTTAAGTACGGCGAAACTGCAGTACTTTGTACAGCAACCGCTTCCGCAAAGCCCAGAGAAGGCGTAGACTTTTTCCCTTTAAGCGTTGACTATGAAGAAAAGCTTTACAGCGTAGGTAAGATTCCCGGAAGCTATACACGCCGCGAATCCCGTCCTTCTGAGCACGCTATTTTAAGCTCCAGATGTATTGACAGACCTATCCGTCCCTTATTCCCCTCAGACCTTCGTAACGACGTAACAGTTATCACAACAGTTATGTCCGTTGATCAGGATTTCCAGCCTGAAGTTACTGCATTAATCGGTGCTTCACTTGCAATCTCTATTTCCGACATCCCCTTCAACGGCCCCATCGCAGGCGTAAATGTTGGTCTTGTTGACGGAAAGCTTATCTTAAACCCCACAGAAGAAGAAAGAGCAGCTAGCTCCCTTAACTTAACCGTTGCAGGTACAAAAGAAAAGGTTAACATGATCGAGTGCGGCGCTGACAGCGTTCCCGAAGATACAATGTTAGAAGCAATTTTACTTGCACATGAAGAAATCAAAAAGGTTTGCACTTGGATTGAAAGCGTTGCAGCTGAAATCGGCAAGGCAAAGTTTGATTATGAGCACGTAACAGTTGACGAAGAGCTCTTTGAAGAAGTAAAGGCTTTTGCTATCGACAGAGTTAAGTGGGCTCTTGACACAGACGATAAGAGAATCCGCGATGAGCATATGGCAGTTGTTTCTTCCGAGGTTTACGAGCACTTTGCTGACCGTTATCCCGAAGCAGAAGGACAGGCTGTACTTGACGAAGTATTATACAAGCTTCAGAAGTTTGTTGTAAGAAGATGGCTTCTTGACGACGGCAAGCGTGTTGACGGCAGAGGAATGGACGAAATCCGTCCCCTTTCCTGCGATATCGACCTTCTTCCCAGAGTTCACGGTTCGGCACTCTTCACAAGAGGTCAGACTCAGGTATTGACAGCAACAACTCTTGCTACATTATCCGAAGCTCAGATGCTTGACGGTATTGATAATGAAGAATCCAAGAGATATATCCACCACTACAATTTCCCCTCTTACTCTGTAGGTGAAACCCGTCCTTCAAGAGGACCCGGCAGAAGAGAAATCGGTCACGGTGCACTTGCTGAAAAGGCACTTGTTCCCGTAATCCCCTCAGAGCAGGAGTTCCCTTATGCTATAAGACTTGTATCCGAAGTTTTATCTTCCAACGGTTCTACAAGCCAGGGAAGTATCTGCGCAAGCACACTTTCTCTTATGGCAGCAGGTGTTCCGATTAAGGCTCCCGTTGCAGGTATTTCCTGCGGTCTTATCACAGAAGGCGACAGATTCATCACTATGACAGACATCCAGGGCTTAGAGGACTTCTTCGGCGATATGGACTTTAAGGTAGCAGGTACAAAAGACGGTATCACAGCTATTCAGGTTGATATAAAGATTGACGGTCTTACACCCGAAATCA
>JAUNRD010000056.1 GCA_030535815.1 Clostridia bacterium | reverse complement strand
GAAGCCTGCCGCTTCTCACCGACCGCCATAGCGGATTGGTAAATACTAAAAAAAACCTTAAGGGGTTTTATCTGTATTTCTGCGGCATATTCTGCGCGCAGATTTTTTTATTTTAATCGGAGGTGTTTTTTATCAGTATCAAGGAATTGATGATCAATGAAGAAATTACCGCAAAGAGCGTAAGACTCATCGGTAGTGAGGGCGAGCAGCTCGGCATATTGGATATCGCCGAAGCACAGGCGCTGGCTGACGAGAAGGAGCTGGATCTGGTTCTTATGTCACCCAATGCTGACCCCCCTGTTTGCAAAATCATGGACTACGGCAAGTACCGCTTCGACCAGATGAAGAAGGAAAAGGAAAACCGTAAAAACCAGCACGTTGTTGATACAAAGGAAATCAAGATGACTCCTTCCATCGACACACACGATTTTGAAACAAAAATGAACCACGCGAAAAAGTTTTTGACCGGTGGCGACAAGCTTAAGGTAACTATCCGTTTCCGCGGACGTGAGGTAAACCATTCTTTATTGGGAACTCAGCTTCTTGAGAGGGTAGAAGAAGCACTTAAAGATTTCGGTAACGTAGAAAAGAAACCCAAATTAGAAGGCCGTAACATGTTTATGATTGTTGCACCCTTCGAAAAGAAGTAAGGCAAAAAGCAGTAATGCTTATGTATAAAATACTACTGAGAGGAGTTAATAACTATGCCTAAGATTAAGACCCACAGAGGCGCGGCAAAGCGTTTAAGATTCACCAAAAACGGTAAAATCAAGCGCGGAAAGGCTTTCAAGAGCCATATATTAAACAAGAAGAGCACCAAGAGAAAAAGAAGACTCAGAAAGGGCGGTTACTTAAGCGTTTCCAACGCAAAGGTAATGAAGACCCTTATTCCTTACAAATAAGACAGGGAGGACTAGAAGATGGCTAGAATTAAAGGCGGATTATCCGCAAAGAAGAGACATAAGAAGATACTTAAGCTGGCTAAGGGCTATATCGGTGCACGTTCCAAGCAGTACAGAGTTGCTAAGCAGTCTGTAATGAAGGCTCTTGACTACGCTTACATCGGAAGAAAGTTAAGAAAGAGAGATTTCAGAAGACTCTGGATTACCAGAATCAGCGCAGCTTGCAAGATGAACGACATAAACTATTCCAGATTTATGAACGGTCTTAAGAAAGCTGACATCGCTCTTAACAGAAAGATGCTTTCTGAAATTGCTATCAACGATCCCGCAGCTTTCGCTGAGCTCGTTGCAAAGGCAAAGAGCGCTCTTTAATCAAAATGCGAATTTAAGCGGTACTCCTTTAAGGAGAGCCGCTTTTCGTTTTATTGAAAAGATTAAATCCGAGGAGAATTATTATGCTTACACTCTCTCCCACCAACGATAAAATCAAATATATAAAAAAGCTTGCCAAGCGCTCTTTTCGCGAAAAAAGCGGCGAATTTATAATCGAAGGCAAAAGAAGCGTGCTTGACGCCATAGAAAACGGCGCCGAAATTTCCTATGTAATCTGCCGTGAGGATACAGATTTTGCCTTCCCCGACGGCGTAAAGGTTTTTGCAACCGACAAGAAAACCTATGCGGAAATCACAGATACCGAGTCTCCCCAGGATATGCTGGCGGTGGCAAAGGCAAAGTGCGCGACGATTGAAGAAATTCTTAAAAGCTCGCCTTCATTAATAGTTTACTGTGACCGCCTTCAGGACCCGGGAAACCTGGGCACCATTGTCCGCACGGCGGATGCCAGGGGCGACGCGGCTGTTATTCTTTCGGAGGGCTGTGTGGATTTGTTCAATTCCAAGACAGTACGCTCCACCATGAGCTCGGTTTTCAATTTACCGATTGCAAAGGATGCCGTTACGGAGGTTGTTTTTCCCGAATTTAAGAAAGCGGGCTATAAAACCGTGGCAGGGGCACTTTCCGATAAGTCAACGGATTTATACGAAACCGACCTTTCGGGAAAATGCGTAATTATCGTGGGTAATGAAGGAAACGGCGTGTGCGATTATATTCTGGAAAACGCCGATATATTAACCATAATCCCCATGAACGGCAAGGCAGAATCATTAAACGCCTCCGTTTCTGCAGGAATTATGATGTATGAGCATTTAAGAAAAAATAGGTGAAATACGCGTCCAAACGGACGCGTATTTTTTGTGTAATCAAGCTTCCGTTTCCGAATCCCACGTATCATAATATTATTGACATCCCTCTGTGCTTATGGTAAAATAAAATTACAAACAAAAAGGAGGATATCTATGAAAAAAATAATGCTTTTAATCACCCTTGTCCTTGCACTTTGCGTAATACCCTCCGCGGCGGAGGATGAAATCACGGTTTTGATTCCCGACTATGATTTTATACTTGATACAAGCTCAATTTACTATTTTGATTCAATTTATCCCATCCTTTCATACAAGGATGTTACCTATTTTCCAATGACCTACGACTATATGGCGGCCCTTAAGGTTTCCTCATCCTGGGTAGAGGGCGAAGGGCTTTTCATTGCCGCACATCCTAAAGACTATTACATGGGTAACCTTCCCATATACGAAACCACACAAAACCCGAAATACAACAAGGCAACACTTGTTACCTACCCCGTTTATGTAAACGGAGTAAAAATAAATAACTCCGAAGCGGAATACCCGCTCTTTAACTTCCGCGGCATTACCTATTTCCCTCTTACCTACGATTATGCCACCGAGGAATTTTACTGGAACATTGACTTTTCCGAAAAGGACGGCAAGCGTACCCTTACCGTAAAGCCCTATTTCAGAGGCTTCGGAAGCTCCATGATAATCGTTAAGGAAACTCCCGACTATGCAATTATCCGCGGTCTTGCGGCGGGCGGCGAAGGATTTTTCCGTGTTGACTATAAAACCGACGAAATTACAAAAATTGAGCCCTTCGAATACAAAGAAGGCAGAGAATTCATAGACTCCGACCGCAAGCTTGAAATAAAAGACAACCGCTTCGTGCTTGACGGAAAGGTGCTTTCTGAAATTTCAGTTTTAGCTTCAGGTACCACCACCCTTGATGACTCTAAGGCAAGCTACACCGAATACAAGGAAAACGGGTTGCACTTTATAACCTTAAGCCTCGGCTATCACTATTCCGTTACACAGCCTCCATACATCCCCTATGAGCGCCACACCTACCTCGTAGTTGACGACTCCTTTATAAGAGTTACGGACAATTCATACATAGACAAGGCTGTGAAAATCGGCGATGATATCTACGTTGCTTCCCGTCGCTACACCGGATGGAAGGGAAACACCTTCCTTCACAAGCACCTGTATCTGTGTAAGCTGTCTCCCGAAGGAAGCGTAACTTATATAAACGACCTGTTCCCCGATTTTAACAGCGTGGAATTAATCGGTGAAGCAAACGGAAAGGTTTATTTAAAATGCTTATGGATGCCCGAAGAGTATGCCATCAGTTTAAACTCCAATAACTACAGCGTATCTCCCTATAACGACGGCTATTACTCCTTTGACGGAGAAAAGCTTACGCTTCTCAGGCGTTATACCTATTCGGATAAGGCTTTCGTTTCTCCCGAAGGAAAGATTTATATTACCAACGAACAGTTCGGAATAATAAAGCGAATATATTAAAAAAGTGCCATCCAGACCGGATGGCACTTTTCTCAGGAGATAGGAAAAAATGCTTCAGAACGGACAAACTGAGTTGAGAAAAGTCTGCTTGCAGAGTTTTCGAAAGAACCCGAAGGCGTATATAGATACGTCGAGTGGCGAAGTTTGTTCGTAGCAAAAAGGCATAAAATGAAGAAAAATCGCATATCCTACGATTTTTCAACACTATTTTGCATCTTGGGGTTTGCAAAAATTGTCCGATTCATTAATTTATACGCCTTTTTGCGGTCTGGACTTTTTTTACATCTCCTTCTTTTCAGTTGTATGAGCTTTCCTTCTTCTTAAGGTCCAGCTTGCCGAGATACTTCTCAACGTCAAGGCCTACAAACTCACAGAAGTCAACCATTTCCGCAACGGTGTTGACATTTATGTCAATGCCGTTTTCCATTCTGTCCTTGTAAGCGATAACTTCCTTTTCGCCGTGAGTGTAAATTCTTTCTGCTCCCTCAGCCTTTGGAGCTTCACGAAGCTCACGAAGGAAGGTTGAAAAATGCTCTTCAATTTCTGCAGGATTTCCGAAAATTGCAGGATTGATAACAGCAAAGCCGTGACAGGTGCCGCCCTTACCGTCGATATGGGTGTGATTTGAAGTGATACCCATGGAAAGGATGGAACAGAAAATTTCGCAAACCATACCGTAACCATAGCCCTTGTGGCTTCCCAGCTGTTCGGTTTCACCGCCCAGAGGCATAATTCCGCCGCCCGCCTTGGCAACGATGTTCTTAAGAACATCGGATGCATCGGATGATCCGTGACCGTTTTTGTCGAGCGCCCAGCCTTCGGGAAGGGGCTTTTCCATTTTATTGTAAAGCTCTAATTTTCCTCTTGTTACAACGGTTGTTGATGCATCGAAGAAGAAGGGATAGGGCTTTGCGGGCATTGCCATTGCGATGGGGTTAGAGCCGAGCATTGCCTTTTTACCGAAGGTGGGAACCATAATTGCCTCGGAATTTGTCATAGCAAAACCGATATAACCCTTGTCTGCCGCCATTTTTGCATAATAGCCTGCAATACCGAAGTGGTTTGAATTTCTTACGTTGGCGATGCAGATACCGCTTTTTTCAGCCTTTTCAATTGCCTTGGTCATCGCAAAATAGGAATTGAGCTGACCCATACCGTCGTTACCCTCAATTACAAGAGAAACGGGAGTTTCAAAAACGATTTCGGGCTTTGCATCAACCTTAATTAAACCCTTTTCAATACCCTTATGGTATCTTACAAGTCTCTGCATACCGTGGCTGGCAATTCCGTAAAGGTCGGAAAGCAGAAGCACATCTGTTATAATTTCGCTGTCGCCCTTTGAAAAGCCGATTTTCTGAAATGCGGTTTCACAAAATTCCTTTAACGCAGGATAGGTATATCTTATATCTTTTGCCATAAAAAAACATCTCCTTTTTTTAATAGATCTATTGTATCATAAATCCTTGCTGTATGCAAAGCATTTATCAAATTCTTTTACGGATTTTTTATATTCAGAGGGGCTGAGGTGTGTTACACGCCTGAAAACCCGGGCAAAATATGCTGAATCGTTATAGCCCAGTTTCTGTGCCACCTCCGCCACGTTTTTGCTGTATTCCCTGAAAAGCCTTTTTGCTTCCTTCATTTTCATTTCGGTGAAGTAGGTGACAAAGCCCTTCCCCGTGTTTTCCTTGAAAAACTTTTTTACCGTGGACTGACTTATGTGCATAAAGCTTGCAACATCGGAAAGGGACACGTTTTCCGCTATGTTTTCCTCAAGAAATTTTACTATTCTGTCAAAGGAGTTTTCGTCAATTTTTGCCTTTACCCGTTCATTTTGGGCGTTTTCCCTTAAAAGAAGGAGCAAAAATTCCGTCAGGTACACCTTTATCAGCTGCTCCGAGCATTCCGATGCTTCGGGATTTGCCGAAAGCATTCCCTTATAATATTTTCCGATGGGCGTTATAAAGGCATTTTCCGTTTCGGTGATTACGTGGGACAGCACCGTCCTTAGTCTCGGCTCCAGATGAAAAAGCTTATCGGTAAAATAGTTCATTGCCTCATCGTGGCAGTCGAAGGATATTATCGCAAGGTTGGGCGCAGTTACGCCATCCGCCGCAACATTGTGCCATTGCATGGGCTTATGAAAATAAACATCTCCCTGATTTAAGAGGATTTTCTTATCGTCCGCACCCACGGTGATGTTGCCCTTGTCAACATACACTATCTCCCAGAAGTCGTGCTTTTCACCCTCGTAGACATAGTCCTTTGAGTATTCAAAATAGTGCACCGTTCTTATGCTTTCAATGGTTATTATCTCCTTTAAAACGGTTTTGGTGTATTTCATAAAATCACCTCTTAAAATATTTTACCACCATACAGTAAAAAATACAACAAAAATATCTGAAAATACCGAAACAAAAACCAAAAGTGCAAGACTTTTTTACAAATACTTGATATACTTAAGCTATAATAAGGAAAGGAATGATTTTGATGTTTGAAACTAAAATTGTATCCGCAATGGAAAAATGCTTTATTCACCAGACACCTTCTGAATTTGCCGAAATTACCCGTCTTCGTATGTACAAAAACGAAAAGGCGGCAGTTCAGCTCCTTGTTTATGACGATGCCGATTCCTGGAACGCCGTTCGCGTATTCCGTTTTGAGGTTGAAGGTGCGCTTTCCCCCTATACGAAAATTTCTGCAGTTGAAAATATTCCGAACTATCTTCCCACTCCCGTAACGCCCAAGCTTGCTATGGAGTCGGATCCTGCTTTCTTAAACGGTGCAAAGCCCGGGCTTTATCCCGATTTGCTTCATCCCCTGATACACGACGGATGCTATGCTTTTTGTCAGCAGCAGCTTCGCGCTATGTGGTTTGAATTTAACCCCTGTGAAAATTTAGAGCCCGGCGTTTATGAAATTAAGCTTCGCATAACACACAAGGACGGCTATTATGTAAGAGAAATCCCCTTCACTGTGGAAATTCTCCCCGCAAGCCTTCCTTCTGAAGACCACATCTGCACAAACTGGTTTTATGCAGACTGCCTCGCCGATTACTACGAGGTTGAGCCCTTCTCCGACAAGCATTTTGAAATTTGCGAAAACTTTATAAAAACCGCAGTTGAAAGCGGCATCAATATGATTTTAACCCCCGTCTTCACCCCTCCCCTTGATACAGCACAGGGTGGCGAGAGAACAACCACACAGCTTATCGGCGTAACGGTTGAAAACGGAAAGTACACCTTTGACTTTTCACTTTTTGACCGATGGGTAGAAATTTGCGACCGCTGCGGCGTAAAATATTTTGAAATTTCCCACCTCTTCACCCAGTGGGGTGCGCTCCACGCTCCCAAGATTATGGCAACGGTGGACGGTGAATACAAGAGACTTTTCGGCTGGGAAACAGATTCCGTAGGTGAAGAATTTGTTACCTTTATAAGACAGTTCTTAACCGAGTTTACCTCATACATAGAAAAGAAAGGCCTTAAGGACAGAACCTACTTCCACATTTCCGACGAGCCCAACGAAAAGCACGTTGACCGTTATATGCAAAACAGAGAAAACATCGTTGATATCTTAAAGGGCTTTAAGTCCCTTGACGCTTTAAGCCACGTTGAATATTATCAGAAGGGACTTATCGAGGTTCCCGTTCCCTCCGAGTCAAGAATTGAAGACTTTATGGCTGAAGACATAGCCGAACGTTGGGTTTACTATTGCTGCGGTCCCTGGACTAAGGCGACAAACCGCTTCTTTGCCCAGAGTGGTGCACGCACAAGAAGCCTCGGTATGCAGATGTATAAGTATGGCATTAAGGGCTTCCTGCACTGGGGCTACAACTACTATAACTCCCAGTTCTCCGACGAGCCCTTCAATCCCTTCTTGAATGCAAACCTTGGCTACTGGGGAAGCGCAGGCGACGGCTATGTGGTATATCCCGGAAGAAGCGGCAAGGCGTGGGAATCCATAAGACTTTACTATATGTATAAGGCGTTTGAAGATATAAGAGTTTTAAGACTTTGCGAATCCTTCTACGGAAAAGACAAGGTTGTTTCTGAAATTGAAGCTGTTTACGGAAAAACTTTAACCTTTGAAGAATGTGCTGATGAAAGCACACTTATGCAGGCTATCCGTGACAGAATTGACGATTTAATAGTTGAAGCCATAAATAAGTAATTATAAAAGCACGAGGCATTGCTTCGTGCTTTTCTGAAAAGGATGATTTTTATGCTTGAAACAAAAATTGTATCCGCAATGGATAAATGCTTTCTTCACCAGACGCCCTCAGACTTTGCGGAAATAAGAAGTCTTCGTATGTATAAAAATGAAAAGGCGGCAATTCAGCTCCTTGTTTATGACGGCGAGTCATCAGGCAGGGCCGTCCGCCATCTGCGCTTTGAGGCGGAAGGCGCTCTTTCACCTTATGTAAAAATTCTTGCGGTGGAAAATATCCCCAACTACCTTCCCACCCACGTTACTCCTGATAAGGCAATAAGTGCAGATCCCACATTCTTAAACGGTGCAAAGCCCGGACTTTACCCCGATTTACTTCACCCTTTGGTTCACGACGGATGCTACCCACTTTGTCAGATGCAGCTTCGTTCTATGTGGTTTGAATTTAACCCCTGTGAAAATTTAGAGCCCGGCGTTTACGAAACAAAGCTCCGCATAACCACCAAGGACGGAATTTACTTAAAGGAAGAAATAATACCCATTGAAATCCTTCCGGCATCTCTTCCCGAAGCAAACCACATCTGCACAACCTGGTTTTATGCAGACTGTCTCGCCGATTACTACGAGGTTGAGCCTTTTTCCGACAGACACTTTGAAATTTGCGAAAACTTTATAAAGACCGCCGTAGAAAACGGAAACAATATGATTTTAACTCCCGTTTTCACGCCGCCCCTTGACACCGCACAGGGCGGTGAGCGGACAACCACACAGCTAATCGGTGTAACGGTTGAAAACGGAAAATACACCTTTGACTTTTCGCTTTTTGACCGCTGGGTAGCTATGTGCACGCGTTGCGGCATAGAATATTTTGAAATTTCTCACCTTTTCACCCAGTGGGGTGCACTTCACGCTCCCAAGATTATGGCAACGGTGGACGGTGAATACAAGAGACTTTTCGGCT